>DATNFP010000177.1:0-7687 GCA_035606335.1 Flavipsychrobacter sp.
AAGGCACACACGAATGGCACGGCATAGCGCCGAATGATAAACAACTGGCAGTTGCGCTGGAAGAGCTTCCTGAAACTTTAGGAGATTATTAATATGGCTCATTGGCATTTATTTAGTAAATTGAATATAAATAGAAATACGCCATGAAAAATTTCATCGCTATTCTTATATTCTCTGTTTTTGCTTCATTTGCTATTGTTTCCTGTAATAAAAGGGATAAAGCACAATCACCTGCCGATATGCTCGCTGCTGGGAAATGGAAGCTGATGCAGATTGCTACTGACGATAATCACAATCACAAGCTCGACGATAATGAAATAAAGAATGTTGCTTCAAACGATGTGGAAGCCCTAATGTTTAATAAGGATAATACCGGTGACCAAAACGTAACGTTCAATGGTAATGATCAGGATTATCCCTTTACATGGCAATTGTTTGGTACTGCGCTTTTATACAGGTATATGGCGGGCAACGATACTATAAAATCATCAGTGATTACGTTGGCTCAATCTACACTTACTTTAGAGGATAGTACCGTATTAACCAACGACAGCACTGTATTAAGCTGGTATTTTTACAAAAGATAAAATAGCCTACGCATACTTAAAAAGAAGGACTCAGTCCTTCTTTTTTTACTTTAATATTTCGCGGGAAATAACCAGTTTTTGAATTTCCGAGGTTCCTTCCCCAATCGTGCATAGCTTGCTGTCACGATAATATTTTTCCACCGGGAAGTCCTTAGTATATCCATAACCTCCAAATATTTGTACAGCATCGGTAGCTACTCTTACAGACATTTCAGAAGCATAATATTTAGCCATAGCAGATTCCTTACTCATTTTTTCGCCACGGTTCTTCATATCTGAGGCTTGCATTATAAGAAGTTCCGCAGCTTCTATCTGCGTAACCATATCTGCCAATTTAAATGAAATTGCCTGGAAGTCAGAAATGGGTTTGTCAAACTGGTAACGTTCTTTGGAATATTTTAGCGATGCTTCATAAGCGCCTTTTGCAATTCCTAAAGCAAGAGCTGCAATGGATATGCGGCCGCCATCCAGTACTTTCATTGCCTGATGAAAACCATCTCCCACTATACCCATACGCTGCGAATCAGGAATTCTGCAATTATCAAATATCATTTCTGCAGTTTCGGAAGCGCGCATACCCAGCTTATTTTCTTTCTTACCTGCAGTAAAACCCGGAGTGCCTCTTTCTACTATAAAAGTTGTTACATTATTCTTGGTACGCGGTTCACCTGTGCGTGCCAATACTACAGCCACATTGCCGCTAATGCCATGCGTTATCCAGTTCTTTGTACCATTTAGCACCCATTCATCGCCTTCTTTTGTTGCCACGCAGCGCATATTGCCGGCATCGCTACCTGTATTGGCTTCAGTTAATCCCCATGCACCGATCCATTGGCCGCTTGCCAGTTTGGGCAGGTATTTCTTTTTCTGCTCTTCATTGCCAAAATACATTATATGGCCTGTGCACAAAGAATTATGAGCAGCTACAGATAATCCAATAGAACCACAAACTTTGGCTATTTCACTAATTACCGTAACATATTCGAAATAGCTTAGCCCGGAACCACCATATTCCGCTGGAACGAGCACACCCATCAGACCAAGCTCTCCCATTTTATGAAAAAGGTCAACAGGAAATTTTTGGGTCTCATCCCACTCCATCATTTGAGGGCGAATATGCTTGTTAGCAAAATCGCGGATCATTTCAGCTATCTGTATCTGTGTGTCGGTGTATTTAAAGTCCATTATTGAAATTTATGCCTTATAACAGGGCGCAATTTTACGATAAATTTGTCATTCGCTACTTTTTTCCTCTGTTATCGCATTTAAAAACAACAATGACATTTTTTACTTAAAAGAAAGATAACATTAATAAAGCAAATTTCCTTGGATTACCCGTGGAATTAAATTAGGCTGAACTAATGCAATTTCTTAATAATAAGATGCTGTTTTAACATATTAAAGGTGACTTCAGGAAAATGATGAACCTCAAGCAATTGATCATAGCTTACAAAAGCACCTAATTTCATTCGCTTTTCCAATATTTTATGGGCTAACACCGGGCCTATTCCTTTTAAATGCACAAGATTAAAAGAGTCGATTGTATTCAAATTAAAGACAGAGCTTGCCGGATGGTATGAATCATTATCGTTTTTATACCATTGTGTACCTCCCGATAAAGAAGTGTCTGAAACCGTATGTGAGGTTTTAAATTGTTCCCAAGCGGTTTGCAGCTTTCTATTCTCGTTGTCATCAGTTGCAGGCTTTATGAAATAATGCATCGTTATCCTGATGCCTATCAGTATGGCTAATACTAATAATAAACCAAGCAAGCCGAGGCGCTCTGTTCGGGTAAAGGAAAAATATGCTTTGAATGCTTCTTTCATTTAAAGCTTAACAAAATAAAACTGTTTTCCAATTAAAACTCCGCATTCTTTGGCGTACGGGGGAATGGTATTACATCTCTGATATTGGTCATGCCGGTTACAAACTGTACAATACGTTCAAAGCCAAGCCCAAAACCGGCATGCGGTACTGCTCCAAAACGTCGCGTGTCGAGATACCAATCCATTTCTTCCGCTGGTATATGCATTTCATGCATCCGTTTTAGCAGCATATCATAACGTTCCTCACGTTGTGACCCACCTACAATTTCACCAATTCCCGGAGCCAGGATATCCATTGCTGCTACCGTTTTGCCATCCTCATTCACGCGCATATAAAACGACTTAATATCCTTTGGGTAATCGGTAACAATTACCGGTTTCTTAAAGTGTTTTTCTACCAGATAACGCTCATGTTCGCTTTGTAGATCTGTACCCCATTGCACATCATATTGAAATTTTTTCTTTTTATATGTCGGTGAATCAAGCAAAATATCTATAGCTTCTGTGTAGGTTATTCTTTCAAATTTATTGTTCAAAACAAATTCCAGTTTTTCTATCAGTCCCATTTCACTGCGTTCCTGCTGTGGTTTTTGTTTTTCTTCATCGGCCAGGCGTTGGGTGAGGAATTCCAGATCCTCCTTATTATTTTCCAAAGCATACCTGATAATGTATTGAATAAACTCCTCCGCAAGATCCATGTTGTCTTGTATATCATTAAAGGCTACTTCGGGCTCTACCATCCAGAATTCTGCCAGGTGGCGTGCGGTGTTGGAGTTTTCAGCACGAAATGTAGGACCGAAAGTATATACATCGCTAAGCGCCATAGCGCCAAGCTCTGCTTCGAGCTGTCCACTTACGGTAAGGTTTGTGCTGCGTCCAAAAAAATCTTCTTTATAGTTTATTGAACTGTCTTCATTGCGTGGCGGATTGTCAAAAGGGAGCGTAGTAACACGAAACATCTCACCGGCCCCTTCGGCATCTGATGCTGTTATGATGGGGGTGTGCAAATAAACAAATCCTTTATCATTAAAGAATTTGTGTATTGCGTATGCCAACGTATGACGTACGCGGAATATGGCTCCGAACGTATTTGTTCTGAAACGCAAATGCGCAATTTCCCGCAGATATTCGAGGCTGGGACGATTTTTTAATTGTAACGGATATTTTTCAGGGTCACATTCGCCCAATAGCTCCACTTTTGCAGCCTTTGCTTCTACCTTTTGTCCCTTGCCTTGTGATGGTACCACGGTACCATTAATATTTATAGATGCTCCTGTGGTAATACTTTTTATTAATGATTCATCCGAATTTTCAAGGTCAATTACTACCTACAGATTATTCATACAGGAACCATCATTTACGGCTATAAATTGATTGTTTCTGAAAGAGCGAACCCATCCCTTTACATTTACCTGGTACCCTGTTTCTTCTTTTTGTAAAATGTCTTTAATTCTCGTGCGTGCCATATAACTATTTGTCAAAAAATAAATATTTGATTGCGATTAAAATCAGGAATACCGCAAAAAGCTTTTTGATAACACTCATGTCCATCTCTAAGACCACTTTGCTCCCAAAATAACTGCCTACTACAAAGGCTATACATAGTATTCCCGCAACTCTTAAATCCACGTATCCCTGTTTGTAATAGTTGTATACGCCTAATATACCTATAGGTGGTAATAGCATGGCAAGAGATGTACCTTGTGCCATTTTCTGGTTCATTGCAAATAAGAAAACGAGCGCCGGCACTACAACTGTGCCCCCTCCTATGCCTACAAAGCTGCTCAATGCACCTGCAACAAGGCCTACTACTAAAAGGCCCAAAATGGTTCCGGTATTCATGAGTTATTTTTTGAAATTTGTTGTATAATCATTTATGCTGTGCTGTAATATCTTTTTTGCAAGACGCTCTCCCTGAAAATCCTCAATTTTTACTACCTTATTTTCCAGCTTCTTGTATTCCTCAAAAAAATGCCGCAACTCATCAATGAAGTGTGAAGATAATTCACTAATATCATTTACATGTGCTACACTCATATCATTGGCACATACGGCAATCACCTTATCGTCAGCCTCTCCCTGGTCAAGCATTCGCATCACCCCTATTATTTTGGCTTCTACCAGGCATAGAGGTTCCATTTCTATTTGAGATAATACCAGGATATCCAGTGGATCATTATCATCGCAATATGTTTGAGGAATAAATCCATAATTAGCTGGGTAATAAACAGATGAATATAAAACTCTATCTAATCGGAGCAAGCCCGTTTCCTTGTCCAATTCATATTTTGCCCGCGAATTTTTAGGGATTTCTATTATAGCATTTACAATATCCGGAACTTTTTCGCCATAACTTACCGAGTGCCAGGGGTTAAAACTCATATATCACTTATATTTTGGGCAAAGGTAAATGTTAAAATTACTTGTACAGGCGATTCATTTTTCCGGAAAACAATAAATTTGGGATTGTCCCGTTAGCAATAACCATGCATAATATGTAGCTAATCCTTTTTAAATGAAGCTATTGGCAGAGTATTATGTTTGGGAGATTTTTTTTCTGCAGAATTGTTTTTTTGATGCGTAAACATCATCTTTGCAATCACGCTTAAATTCATATTTAAATAATATACTAAAACACAAAAACGAAAATCATGGCAGAAGTTAAAACAGCCGCAGCAAGACCGTCTACAACACAAGGGAACCGTGCAGGTAAACCAAAAAACTCTAACAATTTTTTAATCAATTTTTTGATAGTTATTGTCTGTATTGTCGTGGGAATACTTATATACAGTTTTGTATTGGGAAGCCCGAATAACTTTGTGGATGGTGAAACAAGATTGAAAGCAAAAAATCTCATGGGTACAATGTATTCCGGTGGTTTTGTGGTGCCTGTTCTTATCGCTACACTTTTAACGCTGCTTGTTTTCATAATAGAACGTGCATTGACCATTTTCAAAGCAAGAGGGAAAGTGAATTCAGGCGAATTTGTACGTAAAGTGCAATATCACCTTGCTAACAAGAATTTAGATGCTGCCCTTTCAGAATGCGATAAGCAAAGCGGCTCTGTAGGTAACGTAATGCGTGCCGGTCTTGTAAAGTATCGTGACATGATCAATAATACTGAGCTTGACACTGATCAAAAAATAATAAGCATTCAAAAGGAAATAGAAGAAGCTACAGCTCTTGAATTACCAATGCTTGAAAAGAACCTTGTGTTCCTTTCTACTATTGCTTCATGCGCTACACTATTAGGTCTGTTTGGTACGGTAATGGGTATGATTCGCGCATTTCAGGCAATGGCACAGGCTGGAGCTCCCGATGCTACGGCTCTTGCCGGCGGTATCTCTGAAGCTCTTGTTAATACGGCATTGGGTATCAGTACTTCTTTCGTTGCCATCATTGCATACAACTTCTATACTACTCTTATTGATGGTGTTACTTTTGGCATCGATGAAAGCGGCTTTACTTTAACACAAAGCTTCGCTGCTAACTATAAGTAATTATAGCGCCTGATAATTGTGAAAAGGATTTTGTGGAAAAATGGCAATTCTGAATCTTATTAGTTAAACAGTTGAAGAAAATAGCAAATGCCTAAAGTAAAACTGCCAAGGAAAAGTACCAATATCGACATGACTGCCATGTGCGATGTGGCTTTTCTGTTGCTAACATTCTTTATGTTAGCAACCAAATTCAAACCTGATGAGCCGGTAGTTGTGAAAACTCCAGCTTCTATATCAGATATCCCATTGCCTGACGCAGACGTTATGTTGCTGACAATTGATCCGAAGGGACGTATTTTTTTCTCGATAGACAATAAGAATTTTCGTAAGTCTCTAATCGACAATATAGATCAGTATAAAAATTTGGGTTTAACGGAAGCTGAAAAGAATTCATTTGCGATTGGATCTTCTGTGGGATTTCCTTTTAACCAGTTAAAATCTTTTCTCGCCACACCTCCCGGTGATCAGAAGAAACTGGAAGAAACAGCTCCAGGGGTACCTGCTGATACTTCAGTAGATAATCCGAACAATGAATTGGCTGCATGGATAAGAAGTGCAAGAAACACCAATCCAAGATTACGTATCTGTATCAAAGCTGATCAGGATGCCACTTATCCTGAAGTACAAAAAGTAATAAAGACGCTTGAAGGATGGAAGATTTTCAAGTTTAATTTGATAACCAACCTGAAGGCAGTGCCACCCGGAACAGCAGCTTATGCATTAGCTCAGGGTGGAGCAAAGAAGTAAAAACATTTATTAACATAAAATAAAAGCTTTACCATGGCTGAAATGGATACCTCGAGTAGCGGGGGACATAAAAAAGGCCCGGGGGTCAAAAAAAGTAAAAAACTTTCAACGCGCATAGATCTTACTCCCATGTGTGATCTTGGCTTTCTGTTGATTACATTCTTTATGTACACAACTACAATGGCCAAGCCCAAAACAATGGAAATAAATATGCCTTATAAAGATCCTAACATAAAAGAACAGGATCAGACTAAGATCAAAGAAAGTGAAGCATTGACTATTTTGCTCAGCAAAAACCACCGGGTATATTATTACGAAGGAATAGGTAGCGATCCTAACAAGCCACCTGATGTAAAAGTGACTTATTTTAAGCCATCTGGTGGGATCAGGGATGAGATCATAGCCAAAGAACAGAAAGTGGCTCAGTTAAGGCAATCCGGCCAGTTGTTACCTAAAGACGAAATGACTGTATTGATCAAACCTGATACAAACAGCACTTATGATGACCTGGTAAATATTCTGGACGAAATGAGTATCAGTGATGTAAAAACTTATGCTATTGTTGATATAACCCAGGTTGATCAGGATTTTATACAAAAAACAGAACAGGCTAACGGCGGGAAATAATAATTCCTGTATGGAATTTAGAAATATTTACGTCTTATATTATTAAAGAATGACTTTTTAAAATGGATATTAATAAAATACTAAATAGCGATTACCTCGACATCTTGTTCGAGGGCCGTAATAAACAATACGGTGGCTATGAATTGCGCAAAAAATATCCAAATCGTATGCGCAATGCGGCTATAATTGGTATTGGTGCAGTAGTCCTGGCTATAGCCATACCGGCAATTGCTGGTATGATAAAGCCAAAAGAAAATACAAAACCGATAGTTGTTACGACTACAGTAACGCTTGCGGAGCCACCTCCCATAGATCCGCATAAGCCACCACCACCACCACCACCGGCTGAACCACCACCACCAGTGAAGCCAACAGTGAAGTTTACACCCCCTGTTATCAA
>DATNFP010000178.1:0-19139 GCA_035606335.1 Flavipsychrobacter sp.
GCCCAACCTTCCTGTGGAGTACCTGGCAGAAAATAATCGCCATAATAAGCCGGACTACCAACGATCCAACCATCTTTATCAGGATCGGCAACGAACCCAAGGTTAGCTCCCAATGAATTACATGCAGATTCACAAAAGTTCCAAAAGGAAGCGGAACCACCACCAAATACAGGTCTTGGGAAGTAGCCCGATGGCGTATTTATAGTGCTACCAAAGCCAAAATTGGGGGCTACCCCTACTTCTACATAATTACCCGCCAAGAAACCATTACAGGTATCCAGCTGCGCAGTAGCACGTTGAACAAAAAATGTAAGTATCAATACAATGATTGCCTTAACCGGACTTACCAATGCTTTGAGAGGGGTAAGGTATTTCGGATGGGATGATTTAGAATTGGATAACATTCTATTCATGTATTAAATTATTTGTAATAAATGTGACTTTTATATATTATTCTATATTTTCTCGAATGGTATTGTTTTTATCTTATTCTTGTTTGCATCATAAACATCTATGTGATAACTACCAACCGGAAAGCTAGAGATATCAAATTTGCAATAATAGCGAAACAATGGTTTCTCAGGGGCCCATGTAATCAAAGCTTTGCCGGAAGCATCCATAATATCAGCACTTAAAGCAATAGGATTAGCAGCTCCAATCATAAAGCGTAGTTCATCGTGCAGTGGTAAGGGGGAAAGCATATAATTGATATTAATGTGCTCCATTCCCTTTTTGCCAGGTGTATTAATCTCAAAATGGCCTCCGGTTGCAGTTGGATTGCGAACAGTATTTGTTTGAAAATCCGGATTGATTGCAGAGGATCCGTTAGAAGTTATAGTTTGAGCATTAACACTGCAAGCGTAAAATAATACTAAAAAGAATAACAGTTTTTTCATAAAGTGCTTTGATATATTTTATGAAGCAAAAAGATAAAGAGTGTAGTAATTATAAACAAGGTCTTAAAATTAACAATTACTTTTCAAATTTATTAAAATTCATTTAAAAATTAAATTAGAATAAAAAAGGTACTAATTGTTGATTACCTGCTTATTAAATATTCGCCGTTATTTGTTCACTATAGCACACAATTTACCTATTCCTTTATAAAGAGACGCTTAATAAAAAAAATAGGATGGGTATTTTAGAAAATTATTTTAAAATCCCTTAGATATTTGAAAAACAAGTGGTTTCAATAGCTGTTATTAAGTCCTTATTGGGAATTATTTAAGATTTTGCTACGGATGTGAACTTATCTATCGCTTTTACTATTTGTTTTGCATCCCGGCCGTATAGCATTGTCTGATGATTGCCGTCTACAGCTACATAATGGGCATTTTTCATCATTTCAACTGTTTCCATGGCCTTTTCTTCAGGTAAAAGGGGTTCCCCCATCGTATAATCGTCAAGAGCATTGATTAATAGTGTTGGCTGTGTAATGCGCTCAATATAATAAGGCCATGAAATATTGGCCACACCGTAAGATATTTCAATAATATCAGTCAGGTTACTACGGGTTTTTACAGTGCCATCGGGATCAATCTTTACGTCTGCCTGATAATAGCTGAGCATAGCATCGTCCCAAAAGGTATTGTATGGCGCCCTTTTTACATGACTGATATAATCATCCCAGGAAGGATACAGTGTATTAAAACGGGAAAAGGTATATGAAAGCATTTCCATAGCATTGGGATTCATTTCCGCCGCGGCATCCATAATTATTAATTTATCGACACGCCCAGGGTAAGAAGACGCTATGTAGAAGCCCAGTAAGCCTCCGAAAGAATGACCAGCTAATGTTACCTTGTCTATATTTAAATGATCAAGCAATCCTATTATATCCAGCGCATGATCTTCCATACTATATTGAAAAGCGGGATGATCGCTTTGCCCGCGACCACGTAAATCAGGGCTTATTACACGAAAATGGGTGGTTAAGCAATTAGCAACAAGGCCGTCAAAAGCATGAGCATTTGCAGTAAGACCATGCATTAATAGTATGGGAGGGTTATCATTTTCGTAATCTATATAATGAAGATTGATGTTATTTACATTGATAAAATGGTCTGTAAAAAGAGGCTGATCCATGAAGGGAAATTAATGATATAAGTCGAGTTGTTTAAACAAAGAGAAACATGAACTATTGGGCTGTCCAACCAGCATCGACAGGTAATGCAATACCAGTAAGCGTTGTAGAGTCATCTGCAGCCATAAAAAGAGCAGTACGTGCAATCAGCCCGATAGGTACGAACTCCTTTACTGCGTGTCTTTCCAAAATCACTTTTTCTACAACATCATGTTCTGACATATTATGCGCTTTGGCCTGTTCCGGTATCTGCTTATCCACCAATGGGGTTTTTACGTAACCCGGGCAAATAGCATTCGCTGTGATACCAAAGGCAGCACCTTCAAGCGCAATGGTTTTAGTGAACCCAACTATTCCATGCTTTGCAGCTACATAAGCGCTTTTGAACTCAGAAGCGCGCAAGCCATGTGCTGAAGCGATATTTATAACCCGGCCAAACTTCTGTTCCTTCATTTTGGGCCATACGGCTTTAGTAGCATGAAAAGCGGCAGTAAGATTTATTGCGATTATGTCGTTCCATTTTTGCTCGGGAAAGTCTTCCAGTGGTGCAACATATTGGATGCCTGCATTATTGACCAAAACGTGTATAGCTCCAAAAGTGTTGATAGCATCTGCAACCATTTGCCGTATCTGCTCAGGGAAAAGAAGATTTGCAGGAGAGAATGTGTGTTTGATCTTGTACTCATCGGCTACCTGCTGCGCTATTTCTGCACCATTGGTTTCGAGACCATTGAATGCAATATTGTAACCTTCTGCTGCAAATGCCTTTGCTATACCCAGGCCGATACCACTAGTGCTGCCTGTGATAAGAATTGTTTTTTGTGCCACGATTTAAAAGATTTTTTGAGATGCGAGAAATTATACGTTGTAAAGTTGGGAGTTAGTGGTGAATTTCTATCTTAATTTTTTAGCGAATACAGATATTATTATTTATCCTGGAAAGTAAATTTGAAAATGGAATTCCCCATTGCTTTTAAAATTTACATTTTCGCACTTTTAAATTGATAATCAGCTATTTAAGTTATTTTTTGAGGCAAAAACTTACCCAATTATTCCCCATTTATGTCCGTTGTATTATTTAGCTAATTGAGAAAATCTCCAATTAATAAGCAGTTTTGCTACTTATAAAGGCAATTTAACTTTATGAAGACATTATCCCAAGTTAAGATGTCCACATTATCAATATTGCCTTAATAGCACGATTACATTTAGAATTCCAATAATATAATTGCTAAAAATTGTCACAAAATTTTTTTTGTACTATATAGAATTGTCTTACTTTTGCACTCCAATTCTCAATATTGCTCTTATTATAAGGTTGCATTTGGGAGAGTTGTTTAAGACAATTCGTTAAAACCAAAAAGAAAGGAAAATGGCTAAAGAAATTACCGGCTATGTAAAGCTGCAAGTAAAAGGCGGCCAAGCCAACCCGGCACCACCAATCGGCCCAGCACTGGGTTCTAAGGGTGTCAACATTATGGAGTTCTGCAAGCAATTTAATGCACGTACGCAGGACAGAATAGGAAAAGTGCTCCCCGTAACACTTACTGTTTATTCTGACAAGTCTTTCGACTTCGTTATCAAAACTCCTCCTGCTGCTGTACAGCTTATGGATGCTGCAAAGCAAGCAAAAGGTTCTAAAGAACCTAACAGACAGAAGGTAGGTAAGGTAACCTGGATGCAGGTAGAAGAAATCGCCAAAGACAAAATGCCTGATCTAAACTGCTTTACGCTGGAAAGCGCCATGAGAATGGTTGCCGGCACTGCACGCAGTATGGGCTTCACTGTTGAAGGCGCAGCGCCCTGGGAAAAATAATCCATTGGTTAACCTTATTTAAAATTTTGTAGCGATGGCAATCACTAAAAAAAGAAAAGCTGTAGAAGCTAAACTTGATAAAAACAAAGAATATACACTAACTGAGGCTGCAGCCCTGGTGAAAGAAGTGAATCTCACCAAATTTGACAGCTCAGTAGATATGCATATACGCCTTGGTGTAGACCCAAAGAAGGCTGACCAGGCAATACGCGGTACAGTAACCCTGCCTCATGGCACGGGTAAAACCAAACGTGTGTTGGTACTGTGCACACCAGATAAAGAAAACGACGCGAAAAATGCAGGTGCAGATTATGTGGGCCTGGATGAATTCGTGCAGAAAATAGAAGGTGGCTGGACAGATGTGGATGTGATAATAGCGACTCCATCTGTGATGCCTAAAATAGGGAAGTTAGGTAAGATATTAGGCCCCCGTAACCTGATGCCAAACCCTAAAACAGGTACTGTAACTAATGACGTTGCAGCAGCTGTAACAGAAGTGAAAGGTGGTAAGATAGCTTTTAAAATAGACAAAGCAGGCATTATACATGCTTCCATCGGCCGTGTATCTTTTGAGCCAACCAAGATTGCAGAAAATGCACAGGAGCTTATTAATACATTGGTTCGTTTAAAGCCTGCAACGGCTAAAGGCGCTTACCTGAAAGGTATCAGCATTGCATCTACCATGAGCCCAGGTTTAACCATTGATACTAAAACCGTGGCTTAACCCTCTGCCCTTATGGACAGAAATGTGATAAATAAATTTTAAATCACACCTTCTAACGCACTGGAGGTAAAATTTTAAAGAAATGACACCAGCTCAAAAAAATGAAGCAATAGAACTACTGAAGGAGAAATTCTCTCAGTATAATAATTTTTATATCACCAATACCGAAGCATTAACGGTAGAACAGGTGACCAAACTGCGCCGTATCTGCTTTGAAAAGAAAGTAGAAATGAAAGTGGCCAAGAATACCCTTATCCGCAAGGCACTGGAACAACTGGACGGCGATCGCTATAAAGGTGCATTTGACGCACTGCATGGTGTAACTGCACTTCTCTTTTCTGAAAACGCGAAAGAACCAGCATTGATCATTAGCACTTTCCGCAAAGAGAATAATAATGAGAAACCAGTGTTGAAGGCAGCATTTGTAGATGGGGACGTGTTTATGGGCGACAACCAACTAGAAGCACTGAGAACACTGAAAGGCAAGAACGAACTTATCGGCGAAATCATTGGCTTACTGCAATCTCCTGCCAAGAACGTTATCAGCGGTCTTAACGCAGGCAGCAAACTGGCAAGCTTAGTGAAAGCAGTTGAAGATCGTGCACAAGCTTAATAAAACCGGGAATAACATTTCCACATTAACAATGGCTTCCAAGACCAACTATATTAAAATTTAAATTTTTAAACACATTAAAACATCATAAGATGGCAGATTTAAAATCATTTGCAGAACAACTTGTTAACCTTACTGTAAAAGAAGTTAACGAATTAGCTAAAATACTGAAAGACGAATACGGCATTGAACCAGCTGCTGCTGCAGTTGCTGTAGCCGCTCCAGCTGCTGGTGCTGCTGCTCCTGCTGCTGAAGAAAAATCAGCTTTTAACGTAATATTGAAAGCTGCCGGTGCTAACAAGCTGAATGTTGTAAAAGCAGTTAAAGACCTTACAGGTCTTGGCCTGAAAGAAGCTAAGGAATTAGTAGATGGCGCTCCTAAGAATGTAAAAGAAGGTATCAGCAAAGCTGATGCTGAAGCTCTTGCTGCTAAACTGAAAGAAGCAGGTGCTGAAGTAGAAATCGCTTAATTTCTATTAGATTATAATTAGAAAGTCCTTCCCTCGAGGGGAGGACTTTTTGTTTTTAGGAATTTTTATGACCTTTAAAAAATAGCTGTTTGATAATAAATATTATTCAGGTTACGTTTTAGTTCATAATCCCATATCCTTCAGATGCGCAACCTTATACTGTATGCATTACTATTCGTATGCCAGGCAAGCTATGCCCAATGGAATATAAAAGGGCAGGTTACCGATGCAGCAAATATGCAGCCTTTACCATTTGCTACTATTAAGCTTGGGAATACAGGACAAGGAATTGTAGCCGATCTGAATGGAAAATTTGAATTTACTACTGAAAAAGGTGTTTCTTACCTTGAAATATCGTACCTGGGATATGAGCCACAAAGAATAAGCCTGCCTATACAAAGTAAAGAACTAAAGGTGAGGCTAAAAGCAAAAAGAGGCGCACTAAATGAAGTGGTAATAACACCACAATATGAAAAGATAAAACGTATCATTAACCTTGCCATTGCCAACAGAGATAAGAATAGCCCTGATAAAAAAGACTGGTACAGGTGTCGCGTGTACTACAAAATGATTGGAGACGTTGCGCTACCGGATTCACTCAACAAATATGATACAAGCAAAAAAGAGCTGCTACTAAAGCAGTTCCTCGATAATCAGCATTTGCTAATGGCTGAAACTTACAGCATACGCACATGGCACAAACCGCAGCGTTTGCAAGAAGATGTAATAGGCTCCAGGCTATCGGGATTTAAAAAATCGCTGTTCACAAATATCATTACCGATGTCTTGCCATTTCATGCCTATACGGATTACCTGACACTAAACGGAAAAGATTATCACAATCCAGTAAGTAAAGGTTTTTTATTGCATTACAACTACAACCTGAGTGATGAAATACTGAAAGGGAAAGATACAGTATGGGTAATAAGCTTTCATTCCAAAAAGGCGGAAAACGATTTAAGTGGTACTGTTTATATTAACTCAGACGGATATGCTATTGAATACTTTATTGCCAAAACATATAACCAACAACTGAAGCATAGCGTACGTATAGAACAACAATATAAAAAAACTGATGGCGATTGGTTTCCAAATCAGTTAAATTATATACTAGACTATCAAATAGAAGCAAGCAGTAATGATACAAGTAAATTGGCAAGGAAGACCAATAAAAAAATCTATTATGATATCTATCTAAAGGGAACATCAAAAATAGACTCGGTAACATTTAGCAAACAGAAAAGCTTCCATTTTGATAAGACACATACAGTGAGACTTACACCCGGTGCAGATGAATTAACAGATAGTAGTTGGGCAGCTCTTCGACCCACATCCCTCGACTTTAAAGAGGCACGTACTTACCAATTCATGGATAGCTTCATGGAAAGCACGCATTTAGACAGGATGATGAATTTCATGAGCAAATTGGGACAAAATAAGTTGCCAATCGGGCCTGTAGACATGGATATAACCAGACTATATACTTACAATAAATACGAAGGGAGCCGAGTAGGTCTTGGATTGCAAACAAATGAAAATGTTATAAAATGGCTTTCTATTGGTGGCTGGGGCGGTTATGGCTTTAAAGACGCACATTGGAAATATGGGGCATTTGCAGAAGCATATGCAGACCGCTATAAGGAGTTCGTAATAAAAGTATCTTATGACAATGATATACAAGATCCGGGAAGAATAGAGTTGAGTAGTGATCTGGATAAAAATTATTTGAGAGCATATCTTTTATCCAGAGTTGACCAGATAGAATCTTATTCAGTATCGGTTAAGAAAAAGATAGATTACTGGACTTTGCAGCTTACTGGCAGGCAAGAAAAAATTACACCTAAATATGATTATGCCCTCGCTTATGACGGTGAGAATCATACCCAGTTTACTGCAAATGAAGTTTCGCTTAATCTCAGATATGCTTTTGCAGAACGTACGGCACCTGCCTTTGGCGCTTATTACAGCACTGGCACGAAGTACCCTATATGGTATGGTAAAATCACCAAAGGATTATTGACAGATGAGCAATTAAAAACTTCATATACTCAAGCTCTTACTGCATTGTTATGGAACAGACACCTAAATAAAATAGGCAATGAGCATTTCCTTATAATGACCGGCAAATCGTGGAGCGATAATCCTTTGCCATTAAGCAAATTATTTGCAGGGAACGGGTATAGATATAGCTCGACCCTATCTGTAGATGCGTTCGGCGGTATGATAACCATGTATCCTTATGATTATTATATGGATCAGTTCATCAACTTCTATTGGAAACATGACTTTGACTGGAAGCTATATAAAACAAACTTTTCGGCACCTAATATTGGCCTCAGATATAATATTTTATTTGGCACTTTGAATCATCCAGAAGTGCATCAAGACGTTACTTTTTCAGTGCCAAGCAATGGGTATCATGAAGTGGGACTGATGCTGGATAACTTATTCCGCCTTAACTATTTCAATGCCTATTATATAACATTTAATGCCGGCTATTTTTACCATATAACACCAGATGCCGATCTTAATAAAAATGGCAGAATAGCAGTGGGTATTGGCATAGAGCTGTAGTTATTCCGTAGTCGTTTTGAGGTTCAACTCTTGCAGTTGTTTTTCATCAATAGCTGATGGAGCATCAAGCATAACATCGCGACCAGCATTATTTTTTGGGAATGCTATGAAATCGCGAATAGTTTCCTGACCTCCGAGCAACGCACATAATCTATCGAAACCAAATGCAATACCACCGTGTGGTGGAGCACCGTACTCAAAAGCACCAAGAAGGAATCCAAATTTTTCCTGGGCTTCCTCTTTGGTTAGCCCTAAAGCTGCAAACATTTTTTCCTGCAGATCGCGTTGGAAAATACGGATGGAGCCCCCTCCTATTTCTGTGCCATTCAGGACTATATCGTAGGCATTGGCCTTAATTTCTCCAAATTGGTCGGGGTTATCCATCAAAGCTATCTGTTCCGGTTTGGGGGAAGTGAATGGATGGTGACGTGCAGCCCAGCTATTGTCTTCTTCATTGTATTCGAACAATGGGAAATCTATTACCCAAAGAGGCTTGTAATTATCAGGATTGCGCAGACCGAGACGATTACCTACTTCAAGACGTAGTTCGCTCATGGCTTTACGAGTGCGATTTTCTGCTCCTGCTAATATCAATATGAGATCGCCAGAATTTGCATTGCAGAATGAAGAAAACTCTTTCAATTTATCTTCAGTGAAGAATTTATCTACACTGCTTTTGTATGTTCCGTCGGTATTACATTTGATGTATACCATACCGTTCATACCTATCTGCGGACGCTTTACCCAATCGATAAGGTCATCGATCTGCTTGCGAGTGTATTCACTTGCATTAGGAACTGAGATAGCCAGAATTGTTTGTGCATCGTTGAAGACTTTAAAATCAACTCCATTTAGCGTGTTGCAATGAATGTGATTTTCGGTCTTGACATTTTGAATTTTCATTTCAAAACGAATATCAGGCTTATCATTTCCATAATGCCACATGGCATCATCCCAAGTGATGCGAGGGAATGCGTCGGTGATTTCAACGCCCTTTACATCTTTGAAAACATGCTTGAATAAGCCTTCAAAAATCTGTAAAATATCTTCCTGTTCCACAAAACTCATTTCACAGTCTATTTGGGTAAATTCAGGCTGGCGATCTGCGCGGAGATCTTCATCGCGGAAGCATTTTACTACCTGGTAATAGCGATCATAACCGCTAACCATTAAGAGCTGCTTAAAAGTCTGCGGACTTTGAGGCAGTGCATAAAATTGCCCGCCATTCATACGAGAAGGCACTACGAAATCGCGGGCGCCCTCTGGAGTGGATTTTATAAGGAATGGGGTTTCAATGTCCCAAAAACCTTTGCCATCAAGATAATTTCTTACCGAGCGATTTACTTTATACCGTAATTCAAGGTTGCGACGTAAAACAGGGCGGCGTAAATCCAAGTAGCGATATTTCATGCGAAGCTCGTCGCCGCCATCTGTATCATCCTCAATAGTAAAAGGAGGCACAGAGGCAATATTCATAATGGCAAAATCTGCTATCTCGATTTCGATATCGCCTGTGGGAAGTTTAGGATTTTTGTTGCTGCGTTCAATCACTTTTCCATTTACCTGTATTACAAACTCACGGCCAATAGGTGTATTGTCAAAACGCGCAGTTAATGTTTCATTAAATAATAGCTGAGTGATACCATAACGGTCTCTAAGATCTATAAATGTGATACTCCCAAACTTGCGAATAGTTTGAACCCAACCTGCCAGTGTAACAATGTTGCCAACGTGCTGCATACGCAACTCGCCACATGTGTGTGTACGATACATAAAATAATTTGAAAAACAGTGCAAGATATGCTGATAAGTTGAATGGTTGATAAGGCAAAATCCAAATTATTATAGGTGAAAAGCCATTTTTGGTATTAATATCATTATTTTAGAATTTAATTTAATCTGTACACTAATTCATTCGAAAAATGTATCTGGCATGATTTTACAAATTATTGTTTGTGGGTAAGCAAAACAAACACATAGTCTTACGTATAGTATTGGGTGTGTTACTATTAATTATAGTTGGTGTGGCAGGTTTCTCTATCTGGGTAGCGCAACATTACAAAGCTGTGATAATGGAAAGGTTGCCCGGTTGGGTAGCGACAACTACAGATAGCTCCTACTACATATCGGTTGAAGATATTTCAATAAACATTATTACCAGAAGGGTTACCGCTTATAATGTAAAAATATGGCCGGATACTAACCAGATAAAACGGCTGAAAGAAAGAGGCAAGCTAATAACCACCACTTTTAACGTGATCATACCGGAAGTACAGGTAAGCGGGATCTTGTGGGAAAATGTAGTATCTGACCAGGAATTAGATTGCAAAAGGCTCGCGATTATACAACCTATTATCAACATCTTTGCCACACCAAAAGTTGCCGACTCGTTAAAAAGAGACTTAGCTGATACTTCCAAGAAAGCCCCTTTTATACAAAGGATATATGCTGATTATATAGAAGTAGAACATCCGAAGATAACTTATCGCTTTACGAGTGATACTGACAGTTTTTATTACAAAATACAAGATGGTGATATTTTATTGAACGACTGGGAAATAGTTCACGGTGCACATAAAGACACTAATAGATTTTTCCATGCGAAAAGCGCTATAATAACCCTGGATAGCTTTACATACGTAAAACCCAATGGTATTTACTATATGAAGTCGTCTTCATTAAAGTTTATCACTGACGAGAATAATCTATGGTTAGAAAACCTAAAAATTGGTCTCTCTATTACAAAGGATGAATTTTATAAAAGGATGGGGCAGCAAAAAGAAATCTATGATCTGGATTTCCCATCGATACATTTTGGAAACTTTGACTGGAAAAGATTAATCAATAAAAAAGAGTTGGTTTCCTCTTCTGTTAGCATAGATACGCCTTCGCTGGATATATTTTTCAGCAGGCTATTACCACCAAATAAGAAGAGCAAGGTAGGCAAATATCCACATCAATTGCTGCAAAAGCTAAAGATGAAAGTTGCCATAGATACAGTAAAAATAACTGCCGGACATTTTAAATACACAGAAGTAAATGAGAAGACCAGAAGATCGGGGGTATTGTTGTTTGATAATATACATGGCACCATTAATAATGTGACCAATATGCCTGAACTGATAGCGCAAAATGCCAATTGCATTTTAAGATTGAATGGTGTGTTTATGAATAGAAGCGATATGGGCGCAACTTTTAATCTGCTATTATCTGATACAACAGGCGGCTTTTCGATAGACGCTTATCTGAAAAACCTAAGTGCCGATCAAATAACCAACCAGGCTAAAGCCCTTGCACTTGCTGAAATAACTTCATTTAACCTAAAAAGAATGGATATGCATATAGAGGGAAACCAATCGTATGCTAAAGGACATTTTACACTGCTCTATGACAATCTGAAAATACAATTGCAAAAGCTTGATAGTGACAGAAACATGAACAGAAGACCTTTCTTATCATTTATTGCAAACAAGGTATTGTTATATCCCAGCAATCCGATGCCTAATGAGCCAGCAAGAAGCGTGGATACATATGTGCCAAGAGATAAGTTAAAGTCATTTTTTAACCAGATATGGAAAAATATTTACCAGGCAGCACAGAAAACAGCATTGCGTAATGAAAAGATCGTAGACCTGCTGAAGAAAAAAGGGGCTGATAAAAAAAGAAAAAAACGAGGAGGACTAAAGGCTTTCTTCAATAATATAAACAAGAATAAAAAGAAATAATCAGTTTTTTGCTTCTTACAGACTTAATACATTACAAATTTTTTAAGGATTTATTTTGTTAGCTTTTTCTTTTTTAATAGTAAGCCCTGCTATGATGCCTATGAAAGTGCCGCAAAAAACAGGCGTAATAACCCATAGATACTGATGTGTTAGTAAAGAAGATAAAAAGGCAAACGTGGCCGTAACTATGAGGAGTGTAGCAATTAAAATTATCGCCTGTTTACGAGATATTCTTTTGAATGCTATTGCCATAGGTTATAAAACTAAGTATAGCACTAAAATAATGATTTATAGTATCAGAAGTCAATAAAAACAATGTCATATACTAAAATTGTTTAACAAATTATTGGATACTTAATCATCTATTGGAGTTATTTTTGTAGATAGGCTTTACAACAATTTGATCTGAATCGCTTTCTGAAAATATTACGCAATGCAGGCTTATCGCTTATCGGCATCATTGTGTTGTTGGTAATACTGGTGGATCTAACACCTGTACAGAATTTTCTTGCCCGGAAAGCAACCGAAATGCTATCCAGAAAACTGAAAACGACAGTCCGGGTGCAACATGTGAGAATAGATTTTCTTAATCATGTTGTTTTACAAGGTTTATATATTGAAGACCAGGCACATGATACCTTACTATATGCAGGAGAAGCCCAGGTGAGGATCACGGATTGGTTTATTTTAAGAAATGATAAACCAGTATTGCGATACCTGGCACTACATGATGCTTATGGACATCTGTACCGGACAGCACAATCGAAGGTGTGGAATTACCAATTTGTAGCTGACGCATTCCAAACTGGAAAGAAAGATACAAGTACCAAACAAAAGGAATTTGAGTTTGATCTCCAACACATAGATCTCCAAAATGTACGTTTCCATATGGATGATGCCTGGACGGGTGATGACATGGACTATGAATTAGGAAGCCTGCAACTTGATGCTAAAACTCTGGATTTTAAGAAAAAAATATTAGATGTAAATAGCCTGGCAATTGAAGCAGCAAGTGTGATACTAAAGGATTATAAAGGTGGAAAGCCTAAAGACACTACGCGAAAAACCACTATTCAAGTTGTAGATACTACTCCATTTAACCCAGGGCGCTGGGTCGTTAAAGTAAAAAATTTATCTATTACTAATTCCTTATTCAGCCTGGTATCGAGCGATAACAATCCTCCGGCAAATGCATTTGACCCTGAGCACCTACATATTGACAGCATTAAATTAAATGCCAGCAATATCTTAATAACAGGCGATACAATTCATGGAAATATAGACCTGCTGACAGCGCATGAAAGATGTGGACTAACTATAAGAAAAATGAAAAGCAAGGTGACAGTTTCTCCGGTCGCATCAATTTGTGAGAACCTGTACCTGGAAACTAATTATAGTAAGCTTCAGAACTATTATGCAATGCGGTATAAGCGGTTCCCTGATTTTACTTCTTATATTACTAATGTAGTAATGGAAGCACATCTGCAAAATGCAATAGTGGATGAAAGAGACGTCGCTTATTTCGCCCCCATCTTAAGACAATACCCTACTGTTTTACATGTATCAGGAAATGGCAAGGGCACGGTAGCCAATTTGAGCGGACAAAATCTGCAAGTAACAGATGGGAATACAGTGATAAAAGGCAACTTTAAAATGAAAGGATTGCCCGATATATATACTACTATAATAGATTTTAATAACGGAGAAATATTAACTACAGGAGCCGGGATATTAAAATATGCACCTTCACTAAAAGGGAGTCCGAATATAGCGCTGGAAAAACTTACCTATGCCTATTTTAAAGGGGATTATACCGGCTATATAGAAAACTTTGCATTGAATGGAACATTGGTCACAAACTTAGGCACCATACAATCGAATGTGAAAATGAATATTCCAAAGTTTACCGGCGATAAAGCAGTTTACTCAGGCACCATATCAACCAATAGCTTTGACCTCGGCACTTTATTAAGGCAACCGGACCTTGGCAGTATTTCATTACATACCAACGTAAGCGGCAGCGCTTTTGATCCACAAGTTGCCAAGATAAATGTTGATGCTTTTATAAACCAAATTGGATATAACGGATATGAATACCACAACATTTACGCTAATGGAGTATTGGAACGAAAAACCTTTACGGGAAAGCTACAAGTAGATGATTCGAACTTTGCCTTTGAATTTAACGGAAATGCAGATTTTAGCAAAAAGGCAATAAAAGTAAATGCTACAGCAAGCATATTAAAAAGCAACTTAAGAAACCTGCATTTTACAAAAGATACTATAACCGCAGTTGCCGATTTTGATGTAAACTTTGAAGGAAACAGCATTGATAGCTTTTCAGGGTATGCAAAGCTTTACAATATTGACATAAAACGAAACCAACATAAATTAGCCCTAGACTCCATTTATCTAAATTCGATCATTGAAGATGGGCAAAAAATGCTAACGATACAGAGTAATGATATTGTTGCCAGCATTAAAGGGAATTATCAGCTTACCAAGTTGCCTGCGTCTATACAATACTACCTGGCAGGTTATTTACCTAATTATATAAAAATACCTCTAAAGACCGCACCACAACAAAATTTAACTTTTGAGATCAAAACAACATCCGTAGATAGCCTGTTAGGAGTATTATATCCAACAGTGCGCGGCTTTGATAACTCTGTGATAAGTGGCAGTCTTAATACCTTATCGGAGAAACTTACCCTTCGTACCAATATACCTTATGGTACATACGGCAATTTCCATTTTTACAATGTAAATATTAGTGCGGATGGAAATTTTAACCTGTTAGGGCTAAATGCGAGCAGTGATAATGTTGTAATAGGTGATAGCATAATAAATGGCTCAATAAGTGTGACTACTACATTAGGGAATGATTCCATGCAATTTAATATTGCGACCTCAGCGCCTGATGCCAATACGTCAGTATCATTAAACGGACAGATACTTGCAAAGCATGATTCGCTCTATCTAACACTATTACCGTCAGACTTTTTCTTAAATCAAACCAGATGGAATATACTGGGGGGTAACAGGATAGCCTATACAGACAATTATCTATTGGTAAAAAATCTGACCCTGCAATCAGGGCTGCAACAAATAGATATCAACACACAATATGACAACAATGATCAATCATTGTTTATCGATACAAAGAATCTTGACCTGGGACAATTGGGAACATGGGGTGGACTTGCAATGTATCAACCAGATGGGAGAATAAACGGTAGTATAAAAATCGAACATCTTTTTAAAAACCTATTTGTTTCTACAAACATAAAAGCAACGAATGTTCTATTGGGTACGGATACTGTAGGCAATATTAACCTTACTGGCAGCTATGACAAGGACAAGAAACTATTCAGCATAGACCCAATGACCGGCATTTACAGAGGCAATTCATCAATAATAGTGTCTGGCAACTGGTCGTTTGACACCTCATTAACAGAAAGTATAAATGGGAGCATCCAGTTTAATAATAGTCCGCTGGCGTGGCTTTCGCCATTTGTGATCGGCTATATCAGCAATATTAATGGCGTGGTAAACGGCACTATTTCTGCAAAGGGCTCATCGGACGATCCTAAGATAAGTGGTAGTATCGCGCTACAAGATGCAGGCATGCGGATAGACTATTTAGGAACACATTATACAATACCGACAGCGACAATTACTGTAGATAACCAGAAAATAGATATGGGGAATACTATAGTATATGATACGTTTAAAAATACTGCGACACTTACCGGCTATATTTCGCATAGTGCCTTCAAAAATATGAACCTCAGGCTGAACCTTGTTTCTCCTAAGTTCCAGATATTTAATTTGCAGAGTACCGATAATAATATTTTTTATGGCAACCTGATCGCAGGGTTTAATCCATTGTCTGTAAGAGGGCCACTAAATAATATAACTATCAATGTAAGCAAGGCTGTACCTGCGGAGAAGTCACACATTTTTATACCAGTGAATAACGGCAATGGTTTAAGTACCTATAGCTATGTATCGTTTAAAAGCTATGGCAAAACCCAGGAGCGAATAAAAAGCAGAAACAAAAACAAACTCAACATAAAGATAGATGCAGCGCTGGAAGATGTGGCCGAACTAACCCTGGTTTTGGATCCAACGACGGGTGATGCTATTACCGCAAAAGGAACCGGCAATATGTCGCTGGAAATACCTGCTTCTAATGATATCAGAATGTTTGGCACCTATGATATAGATGAGGGAGATTACACATTTACTTTCAAGCAACTATTCTTTAAAAGAAAATTCATCCTGAATTCCGGAAGCCAGATAAAATTCAATGGACCGCTGTCGCAAACAAATATGGATGTGAATGCCACCTACACTACAAGAGCGAGATTGTATGACTTGTTAAACGATGCAGAAAAACAAAATGGCATCATACCAGAGAGTGAAATGGCCGATGCGAAAATTGCTCAAGACGTGAATGTGCTCCTACATATGCGTGGTTCCTTAAGTGATCCTAAACTTACTTTTAATATTGAGCTACCTGATAAACGCTCTGTGGGAACATACGCTTATACAAAGCTGGAAAGACTAAACCAACAAGACAACGAGCTATTTGACCAGGTAGCATCATTATTATTAGTGCAAACATTTATTCCACCTGAAGGCATAGTTGGAAGCACTGCAAAAACAGGAGCTATCAATAATGTGAGCGATATACTCTCCACAACTGCTTCAACACAACTTACTAATATTGTAAATAAACTTTTTGGCAACAAAGACCTTGCTGTAAATCTGAAATATGAAAATTACAATCTTAGTGATCCAACGCTGGGTGCCCTGAACAGAAATGAAGTATCGCTTGATGTGCGTAAAAACTATTTTAATGACAGGCTGATCGTAGAGGTGGGAGGTAAATCAGACTGGGGAAGACCCACCAGTACGAGCAACACAGCGAACTTTAACCTTGCCGGTGACTTTAGGATCCAATATCTAATAAGACAGAGTGGCGGTTTGCGTTTTAATATTTTCAGAACGAGTGATTACGATGTAACAGTAGACAGGAATATTAATCGTGCCGGGGTAGGTATATCATGGCGTAAGTCATTCAACAGCTTTGCAGATTTTATACATGGAGATAAATATGTAAAAAGTAAAGAATTGCAATTGCCTTTATCGGACTCTTCAGTGAAGAAACCATCAAATGCAGGTGGTACAGAGTAAATCTATTTATTAGTTATCTCAAAAAAGTATGCTTCAAGCAATGAGGCAATTGCGTCCCAATCAAAGTGCTGTTTAACAATTTCTATTCCTTTCTTCCCTACATTTTCTCTTAATTGCTGTGAGCGTAACAGTTCAATTACACTACCGGCAAAATCTTTCGGGCTGATTTGCATAATAGCACCCTCACCGCTTTTTATCCCCAAGCCTTTAAACCCTATATTAGAACAAACTACGGGCACACCCATTGCCATTGCTTCCAATACCTTATTCTGAGTGCCGGCACCAAACCTGAGAGGCGCTACTACGACACTTGCTGTATTGTACATAGCCGCAAGATCTTTCACAAAGCCAGTGACTTTAATACTATCGTTAGCGAGATCTAAAACTTTTTTCACAGGACGCTGACCGGCAATTATAAATTCTACCTCCGGCAATTGTGATTTTATCAACGGGAAAATCTCGTTGGCAAAATAGATCACAGAATCTATATTGGGGGCATAGTCCATATTGCCGGTAAACAATATTGTATTATGATGTGTGTAATTGTGATCGCGTGGAAAAAAAGTTTTTAAATCGACACCATTTGGCAATAATCTAAGATTGTGAGAGTGATGTTGATTTTCCAAATACTCAATATCCTCTTGAGAGCAGGCAAGTGACAAGTTGTATTTCTTTAAAATACCCTCATATTTAAAAACACGCCGTTGCTCCATGTTCTCAAACATCTTAGTTAAAAGACCACGAGGCACTGTTCTTCTTCGTTCCCAATAAAGTGAAAAGGCATCGGGCAAATCAAGGATGCGTGGGATATCATTCCTATTTGCCAAATAGGGAGACATTCTCAAGTGCTGTACATGGACTGCATCGAATTGGTGACGCGCCAATATATCGTTCAATTTGTTTTGCAGCTCTGACGACTGAAAATAAAGCACCTGAAAAGGCTTGTTTGTTAATAAACCCGGTAAACAATTCAGCGCTGAACGCCATTTAGGAAGATAAATAAGAGTAACCTCATTAAATACTTTTTCAAGCTCTGCCCGGTACTTAAACTCATCTTTGCTTTGAACAAAAGTTAGCAGATGCTGTTCATGCTTTCCAGTTAACCTTTTTGCGAGGTTAAATATCTTTAGCTTGTCACCGCGATATGGCGGATATGGAATACGATTGGCTAAAAAAAGTATCTTCAAAAAAGTAAAACTTTAAGGCAGGGTTATTTCAAAATTTCGTGTCCCAATTTATCCCTTTTAGTTTTTAAATAAAATTCGTTGTGAGGATTTGGTTTTATTTCAATCGGAACATTTTCTACTATTTCCAAACCATAACCTAATAAGCCAGCGCGTTTACGAGGATTATTGGTCATCAATTTAATTTTAGAAATACCCAGGTAGCGAAGTATCTGGGCCCCAATACCATAGTCGCGCTGATCCATTTTAAAGCCTAATGCCAGATTGGCCTCAACTGTATCCTTTCCTTCTTCCTGCAGCTTGTATGCCTTTAGCTTGTTAAGCAAACCTATGCCCCTACCCTCCTGGTTCATGTACACGACTACACCTTTTCCTGCAGCTTCAACCATTTCCATTGCTTTATGTAATTGTTCCCCACAATCGCACCGTAAGGAATGTAAGATATCTCCAGTGAAGCAAGAACTATGTACGCGCACCAATATGGGCTCATCTTTTTCCCAACTGCCCTTTTTCAGTACCAAATGCTGCTCATTGGTATTTTTTTGCTTAAAAGAGATCAATTCAAAGTCGCCATATTTGGTAGGCATCTGTACCCTTACCTCTTCTTCAATCAGGCACTCATTCTGTAAACGATAGGCTATCAAATCTTTTATAGAAATAATCTTCAGATCAAATTTTTTCGCTATTTCCATTAACTGTGGCAAGCGAGCCATAGTGCCATCATCATTCATGATCTCAACCAGCACGC
>DATNFP010000179.1:0-2244 GCA_035606335.1 Flavipsychrobacter sp.
CCATTGTCCGACCAAAATCCATCCAGCTCTGCCGAAACATCTATATTGATAAGGTCGCCCTCTTTAAGAATAGTTTTATCAGAAGGAATGCCATGGCAAAATTCATTGTTCACGCTAATGCATGTCCAGCCCGGAAATCCATAAGTTAAATAGGGGGCTGACTTTGCACCAAGTGCATTCAATACCTGTGCCCCGTATTCATCCAGGTGTTTGGTGGTCATACCCGGCGCAGCATATTGGGTCATTTCTTTCAGGGTTAGTGCTACGGCTTCGCTGGCCTTTTGCATCCCAACCAGTTCAGCTTCTTTAGTGATAGACATAATGTGTTGTACTTATGGATGATTAAAAATAACAGATGCTGCTTTGTTGTTACAAAAGAAAATATTGCCTCCCCGAATATCAGCGAAGCACCTGTCGATCCTCTCTGCAAAAATAAGCAAAGAAAACCTTGCTTCAGTACCCGTTAAGATGGAATGCCATGCTTCCATCCGGCTATTTCAAATCATCTGTTTTAATTTTCTCCCTCGATTTCTATGATTAAAACAAGTCCATTTTCAGATATTTTTTACGTAAAGCTGTTGGTTATTAACAACGGCAGCCACTCTGGCTAAAAGTTTACATTTTACTGCATTGAGTACGCTTAGCTTGTGTTTTCCTTCTGCCACTTTTCTTTCATAATAATGTTTTAGCTCCGGGTCATACCTTACGGCGGTTAAGGATGCCATATGTAGATAGGCTTTCAGTTTTTTATTGGCCATGTTATTTACCCTGGTTTTACCTCTTATGCTGCTGCCAGATCTATATTCAAAAGGTGCAACACCACAATAACAGGCAAGCTTTCTGGCGGTATTGATAGTTTTAAACTCATTAGTATGCACTATAAGATTTACTGCTGTTACAAAACCTATTCCTACAACTGAGGTGATTAACTTAAAAGTTTTTTTTAAAGATTCATCTGTATTAATAATTGTTTGCATTTCTGCTTCTATTTTTTCTATGTCCTTATCTATTGCCTTCAGAGACTTTTGAATATTTCTTTCCAATATTTCAGCCATCTTAAGGTTGCCCATAGCTTTCATTTCTTCTATTGGTATTAGTAGCCTTTGCTGGGTATCAACCAGTCTGTGTCTTAATGCTGCAAGGTTTTTTACTTTATCCACGACATCTCTGAGAGGCCTCCAGAGGCGTATGCGTTCATTAAATCGGAAAGCATATTGTGCTATCCGTATTGCATCAACTTTGTCATTTTTCCCTCTTACCATGCCCAGTGATCGCTTAATTTGAACCGCATTCTCAACCCATATATTTGCATTGTTAGCTTGCAGGTACTCAATAAGAGGATAGCAATAAATACCTGTAGCTTCCATACAAAAGATACTTTTTTGCTGTTCAAACGCCGGGATCGCGCTTAACCATAATCCCAGCTTAGCCATACCGGCCTGATCGTTTTTAAATTGTTTGTGAGCAATGCTTTGCTCTTCCGGTTGCTGACAACATACTGCAACGTCAACTGTTGATTTGGATACATCTATCCCAACAAAAAAGTCGTAGTTCATAATAATTAAATTTTACATAATCTTTTATGAGCTCACTTTAAAACCTTAATAATAGGCCTCTAAGCCTTAATTTCTATATGAAGCGTCTCATAAATAGCTCTGCATGTCTGCATCAAGGGTTAAGTTGTTGACTTGGTCGGCGTCCTAGTTCACATACAGAGCTGATTATGTTGTTGAATAAAAAATGTTAATTCATACACGAAAAAGTAATGAAAAGCGAGGTAATAGTTATAGGGTATAATAGAAAAACAAAACTAAAGGTTGCGCGTCCCCGCCAACAAGCTCGCGCCGGACAGACACATGCACGAAACATCCTGTCATGTTTGAATTTTTAATTTTTCATTTTTAATTAAAAATGTTGATATCTTTTCTTGGAAACCGCTACCCGATAATAGTATCTTGCCATTAGCTAATCTTAGCGTCAGCTAATTAGCAAACGTTCTTTGACATACTGTAAACCCCATCCTGCCTTTCTACTAATTACTTTTTACTTTATACTTTTCCAAATGCGACATTTTGGGAGATTTTGGGTAGTTTTTGCGTAGCAATGTTACTTATATTGAATCTTTAATAAGCCAATAGAATCAATGCATGCAGCCAATTCTGCCAGCTTAAACCCGACCCAAAGAAAATTCTCTAAAATGTCACATTTGCTAATCTGCTAATCATCACATTTGCTCATTAAAGT
>DATNFP010000180.1:0-17910 GCA_035606335.1 Flavipsychrobacter sp.
TCGGCAACAACAAAAGCTATTGCCAGCGCTCGCGTTATTGGTACGTGCTTGCAGACTGGTTATGCTGCCGGAAAATTAGCAAGTTGTGCAGATGAAGCGGAAGAAAAAAGAACGATTGTACTTTTACACAATGAATTAAATATTGAGAATGCCTAAGGTTTACGATACATTGCAAAACGCGGCAAAAAAGTGGCCTGCTAACATGGCTGTTACAGACGAGTATGGCCGGCTTTCTTTTTCCCAATTGGCAGATCAAACAGAAGTATTAAAAAATTGCTTACTTACTGAAGGACTCCAAAAAGGAATGGCTGTTGGTATTATAATGCGTAATTCCCGTTATTTCATTATGTCTTTATATGCCGGTGTTGGTTGCGATGCCTTGGTAATGCCTGTTTCTCATACTCAAAAAAGCAATGAAATAAAAAATGCCATTATAGAAGCTCAGCTGCATATGCTTATCACCGATTCACGTGAACTAGCATCGCATGGCTCAACGGCTACGGAGATAAAACTTTTTGATCAAACTCTTTTTATCAGTTACACAGAAAGAGATAAAAAAGACACTACCGCGGGTTTTATCAAAGATGCTGCTTTTATGCGTTTCACATCCGGAACAACAGGAAAAGCCAAAGGCGTTATTGTCTCTCATCAATCGGTGATAGAAAGAATTGACGCAGCTAACGAGGCATTGAAATTAAATGAACACGACAGGGTTGTTTGGGTGCTTCCCATGGCATACCATTTCATGGTTTCAATTGTATTATATGTAAAATATGGTACAGGCATCATCATAAACGACAATTTTTTGGCAGATAGCATTATACAAAGCATCAGGCAGCATCAAGGTACTTTTTTATACGCGGCTCCTATGCATATAAAGTTATTAGCTGCAACTAACACAGGGATAGAATTACCAACACTAAAAAAAGTTATTTCAACTACAACAGCCATATCTGCCCAAGTTTGCAAAGAGTTTGAAGAAAAATACAATTTGCCGGTTAGCCAGGCATATGGAATTATTGAAATAGGCTTGCCTGTAATAAATCTGTCGCATTCAACTAAAGATCCGGAAGCAGTAGGTTATGCATTACCTGCTTACCAGGTGGAGATTTTAGATGAAAACTTTATTCCCTTACGGACGGATACAATTGGACGCCTTGCTATTAAAGGACCCGGGATGTTTGATGGGTATCTATCTCCACCGGCAATAAAAGAAAATATTTTACAAAATGGTTGGTTTATGACAGGAGACTATGCTCTGAAAAAATCAGATGGCTTATTAATTATTAAAGGCCGGGAAAAAAATGTAATCAATGTTTCAGGCACTAAAGTTTTTCCAAATGAAGTAGAAGAAGTAATTAATACGTATAAAGGCATCGTTCAGTCTAAAGCATTTAGTAAGATACATCCTTTGTTGGGCGAAGTTGTTGCGGTAGATATTATTGTTGAAAAAGGAATTATAATTGACGAAGAATCTTTAAGAAATTATTGCAAGCAAATGCTGTCTGCCTTTAAGCTTCCACAGTTTATAAATATAGTAGATGAAATTGAAATGACGGATAGTGGAAAAATTAAGCGCACTTAAAGATCTTAACGTTTTTTAAGCAAGGCGTTTTGTACTTTAATGCAAAATAATTTCTTTGTATAAGTTAACATTTTTTGTGAGTAATTCCTCATCTTTTATGTACTCTACATCGCTTGCCTCACATGTTATATGCCATTTATCTCCAACTCCTTCAATGTAGTCTTTCGTAGTTTTAGAAGCACATTTGATAGTAACATGGTTGCAAAAATTTTCATATCCGTTCACAAGCACGCGCCATTCCTTGCTTCCATCGTTAGGTTTATAATTAGTGTTAAATCTTATTTTTACCAAAATGTTTTCCTTCATAATTTAGATCACGCTATAAAATCAATTCAATACTATATTACAAATAATTTTTACATTGTGATCAAAATAATTGTAACAACATGATTATACAATTTTGTGGCATGAGCGGAGCTGGAAAAACTACGCTGGCAGAACACACAAAAGCTAAGCTGGAACGCTCAAAAATTGCCGTAGAGATCATAGATGCTGATGAATTCAGGAAATTTATTATAAAAGACCTTGGATTTACAAAGGCCGACAGGTTTGAAAACATTAGAAGGCTGGCTTTTATCGCTAATAAATTTTCTCAGCATAATATTGTAACCATCATATGTGCCATAAATCCGTATGAAGAAATACGAGAAGAAATAAAAAATAAATATGCGCAGGTAAAGACGATCTTTATAAACTGTGAAATGCCCGAGCTCATTAAACGAGATACAAAAGGCCTTTACAAAAAAGCAGCTCTACCTGAAGATCATAAAGATAAGATACATAACCTAACGGGTGTGAATGACCCGTTTGAAAAACCGCTGCATCCTGATTTGACTATTGACACGCACATGGAAAATATTGAAACATCAACAGATAAGATAGTTTCATTTATAAAAAATAATGTGCAGGAAAGTACTTATAAAAAATAATCCGATCCAAAAAATCGAAAATCTTAAATTATTGTAAATTGCTTTAAACGCACTTATTGGCATCTTATTTGATAGATAGGTGAGTGGGGCAAAAATTCCCCAGAACCCTTGATTTATCAACAATTTTTGAGGTTTGCATTAAATTAAATTAGCTTTGGCATAAACACAAAAGTTATTGTCACGCAATTTGTAAAATTGATGTTATGGCCGCAAAACCCACAAAAACCAAAGCAGTCTTAAATTCTAAAAATACGGCTGTCCTCGAAAAACCCATCGGGTTAAAAAAACAAAAAATAGCAAAAGCATTTTCAAACAAAAATTTAATTGTTGAAGATATTGTAGAGCATTCATTAGATATAAATGAGTTGCTCACCATTCTTACAGAAGTTAAGAACGGAAATTTTGATGTAAAAATGCCGATCCATAATGTAGGCATTAGCGGCAAAGTTTGCGATACATTGAATGAGATCATTTCAATGAATAAGAAATTGGTGAAAGAATTTTCTAACGCCAGGAGCACCATTGGTAAAGGCGGTAAATTAAATCACCGCATTACATTGCCATATGCACAAGGCGAATGGAAAAACAGTGTTGAAGATTTAAACTCATTAATATCTGATTTGGTTTATCCGGTACGTGAGATCGACCGTGTAATATCTGCGGTAGCAAAAGGAAATCTATCACAACAAATTCCAATTGAAACAGGTGATCATTCTTTACAAGGAGAGTTTGCCCGTATTGCGAAAGAGGTGAACGACATGGTGAAACAGCTTAACCTGTTTACGATGGAGGTAACCCGCGTATCGCGTGAGGTAGGTAGTGAAGGTAAACTGGGGGGACAGGCAAAAGTAAAAGGTGTTGCCGGTGTGTGGAAAGACTTAACCGACTCCGTAAACTTAATGGCTGTAAACTTAACAGCACAGGTACGTAACATTGCCGATGTAACAACGGCGGTGGCGAAAGGTGACTTATCGAAAAAAATTACGGTTGACGTAAAAGGAGAGATATTAGAATTAAAAAATACCATCAATACGATGGTGGATCAGCTGAACTCCTTTTCCTCTGAGGTAACTCGTGTAGCGCTTGAGGTAGGTACTGAAGGTAAGCTGGGTGGACAGGCACAGGTAAAAGGTGTTGCGGGAACATGGAAAGATTTAACTGACTCGGTGAACCAGATGGCCGGTAACTTAACAGGCCAGGTACGTAACATTGCAGAGGTAACAACGGCCGTGGCAAACGGCGACTTATCGCGTAAAATTACGGTTGACGTTAAAGGAGAGATCCTTGAGTTGAAAAATACGATCAACACGATGGTGGATCAGCTGAACTCATTCTCATCAGAGGTAACGCGTGTGGCTCGTGAGGTGGGTAGCGAAGGTAAACTGGGCGGACAAGCAAAAGTAAAAGGTGTTGCGGGTGTTTGGAAAGATTTAACGGATTCTGTAAACCAAATGGGATCGAACTTAACATCACAGGTACGTAACATTGCCGAGGTAACAACAGCTGTGGCAAAAGGTGACTTATCGCGTAAAATTACAGTTGACGTTAAAGGAGAGATATTAGAATTAAAAAGAACAATTAATACCATGGTGGATCAGCTGAACTCATTCGGTTCGGAGGTAACACGTGTGGCCCGTGAGGTAGGTAGTGAAGGTAAGCTTGGTGGACAAGCAACCGTGGAAGGTGTGGATGGTATCTGGAAAGATCTGACCGATTCGGTGAATCAGATGGGATCGAACTTAACGGCGCAGGTACGTAACATTGCCGAGGTAACAACGGCTGTGGCGAAAGGTGACTTATCACGTAAGATTACAGTTGACGTTAAAGGAGAGATATTAGAATTAAAGAAAACAATTAATACCATGGTGGATCAGCTGAACTCCTTCGGTTCAGAGGTAACGCGTGTGGCCCGTGAGGTAGGTAGTGAAGGTAAGCTTGGCGGACAGGCAACGGTTGTGGGTGTGGATGGTGTTTGGAAAGATTTAACGGATTCTGTAAACCAGATGGCCGGTAACTTAACGGCGCAGGTACGTAACATTGCCGACGTAACAACAGCGGTGGCAAAAGGTGACTTATCACGAAAAATTACGGTTGACGTTAAAGGAGAGATATTAGAATTAAAAGATACCATCAACACGATGGTGGATCAGCTGAACTCGTTTGCATCAGAGGTAACGCGTGTGGCGCTTGAGGTAGGAACAGAAGGTAAGTTGGGTGGACAAGCGACGGTAACCGGTGTAGGTGGTACATGGAAAAACTTAACAGATTCCGTAAACCAGATGGCTGGTAACTTAACAGGCCAGGTGCGTAACATTGCCGAGGTAACAACCGCTGTGGCGAAAGGTGACTTATCGCGTAAAATTACCGTTGACGTTAAAGGAGAGATATTAGAATTAAAAGATACGATTAATACCATGGTGGATCAGCTGAACTCGTTTGGTTCAGAGGTAACACGTGTGGCTCGTGAGGTAGGTAGTGAAGGTAAACTAGGCGGACAAGCAACGGTGGAAGGTGTGGATGGTATCTGGAAAGATTTGACCGACTCGGTAAACCAGATGGGAGCTAACTTAACGGCGCAGGTACGTAATATCGCCGAGGTAACAACAGCGGTGGCGAAAGGTGACTTATCGCGTAAGATTACCGTTGACGTTAAAGGAGAGGTACTTGAATTAAAAAATACGATCAACACGATGGTGGATCAGCTGAACTCATTCGGTTCAGAGGTAACGCGTGTGGCGCGTGAGGTAGGTTCTGAAGGACAGTTAGGTGGACAGGCTTATGTACCGGGTGTTGGTGGTACATGGAAAGATTTGACCGACTCGGTAAATAAAATGGCGTCCAACTTAACATCGCAGGTGCGTAACATTGCCGAGGTAACAACGGCGGTGGCAAACGGTGACTTATCGCGTAAGATTGCGGTGGACGTTAAAGGAGAGATATTAGAATTAAAAAATACGATCAACACGATGGTGGATCAGCTTCGTGGGTTTGCATCGGAGGTAACGCGTGTGGCTCGTGAGGTAGGTACCGAAGGTAAACTGGGCGGGCAGGCTCACGTACCGGGTGTTGCAGGTACATGGAAAGATTTAACGGACTCGGTGAACCAGATGGCCGGTAACTTAACTACCCAAGTACGTAACATTGCCGATGTGGCGATTGCGGTTGCGAATGGTGACTTATCGAAAAAAATTACGGTTGACGTACGCGGAGAAATTTTACAATTAAAAGAAACGCTGAACACGATGGTGGATCAGCTTCGCGGGTTTGCATCGGAAGTAACGCGTGTGGCTCGTGAGGTGGGTACGGATGGTAAACTTGGTGGGCAGGCCTTTGTACCTGGTGTTGCAGGAACATGGAAAGATTTGACCGACTCGGTGAATCAAATGACAGGTAACTTAACAGCGCAGGTGCGTAACATTGCCGAAGTAACAAAAGCGGTGGCCAGTGGTGACTTATCTAAAACGGTTTCCATTGACGTAAAAGGTGAGATCTTCGATTTGAAGAATACGATCAATACGATGGTGGAGCAGCTGAACTCGTTTGCCTTTGAGGTAACGCGTGTGGCTCGTGAGGTAGGTACCGAAGGTAAACTGGGTGGACAAGCTGAAGTAAAAGGAGTTGTGGGTATCTGGAAAGATCTTTCTGACTCGGTGAACATGATGGCGTCTAACTTAACATCGCAGGTACGTGGTATCGCGAAAGTTGTAACATCGGTGGCAACAGGTAACCTTCGTCAGAAGTTATCCATCAATGCAAAAGGAGAGGTTGCGCAGTTAACAGATACAATTAACGAGATGATCGAAACACTTGCTGTATTTGCCGACCAGGTAACGAACGTGGCAAGGGAGGTGGGTGTTGAAGGACGATTAGGCGGACAAGCAAGCGTACCAGGGGCTTCGGGTATCTGGAAAAACTTAACAGAGAACGTAAACCAGCTGGCGCAAAACTTAACTACGCAGGTACGTTCCATTTCTGAGGTGGCATCTGCGGTAACAAAAGGTGACTTAACGCGTAACATCCGTGTAGATGCAAAAGGTGAGGTGGAAGAGTTAAAAGATACCATCAACCAGATGATTACCAACTTACGTGAAACAACTTTATTAAATCAGGAGCAAGACTGGCTGAAATCCAACTTAGCGAAATTTACGCAAATGCTGCAAGGTCAGAAAGACTTGCAAACAGTGGCAATGCGTATCTTATCCGAGCTGGCGCAGGTGGTAACGGCTCACTATGGAGCGTTCTATATATTATCATCAGAAGAAGAAAGGCCGAAACTGAAATTATTTGCTGCCTATGCATATAAATCAGATAAACACGTTCCAAAAGAATTTGCTATAGGTGAAGGTTTGGTTGGGCAATGTGCTTTTGAAAAAGAGCGTATCATACTTTCCAACGTACCGAATGATTATGTGAAAATTTCTTCCGGCTTAGGAAAAGCAAAACCGGCTAATCTAATCGTACTTCCGGTATTATTTGAGAACAATGTAAAAGCAGTTATTGAATTAGGCTCGCTGGATAATTTCAGTCAGACTCACTTAGACTTTTTAAACCAGTTAACAGAAAGTATCGGTATCGTTGTAAATACCATTGAAACGAACACTCGTACAGAGGAATTACTTGAACAATCGCAATCACTAGCAGGCGAGTTAAAAACCCAACAGGAAGAGCTGAAACGTACGAATGATGAGCTGCAGGATAAAGCACTACTGCTTGTAAAACAAAAAAACGAGGTGGAGGCGAAAAACAAAGAGGTGGAAGAAGCTCGTCGCTCATTAGAAGAAAAAGCAGAGCAGTTAACGCTTACCTCTAAGTACAAATCAGAGTTTTTGGCGAACATGTCGCATGAGTTGCGTACGCCGCTTAACTCCTTATTAATTCTTGCGCAACAGTTATATGAAAACGCAGAAGGTAACTTAAATGAAAAACAAACACGATATGCGAAAACCATTCACTCTTGTGGTGATGACTTATTGCAGCTGATCAATGATATTCTCGATCTTTCTAAAATTGAGTCAGGATTTATTTCGGCCAACATTTCGAATATTTACTTCTCCGAAATATCATCCTTCGTAGAAACCACATTTAAGCCACTGTCAGAAGCGAAGAACCTCAAATTTAAAATTGATATAGATACGAATCTTCCGGAATCAATTGATACCGACTCCCAACGCTTGAATCAGATCTTGAAAAACCTGCTTTCAAACTCGTTTAAATTTACAGAGAAAGGAGAAGTTAAGCTGAAAATTTATGATGCAAAACGTTCCTGGAAACCGGGTAACCTTATACTTGATAAGGCAGAAAAAGTGGTTGCGTTCTCTATTATTGATACCGGTATTGGTATTCCCCAGGATAAGCAAATCATTATATTTGAAGCGTTCCAGCAAGCAGAAGGTTCTACAAGCCGTAAGTATGGCGGAACAGGTTTAGGATTATCAATCAGTCGTGGTTTAGCTGAATTACTTGGCGGAACTATTGAGCTGGAAAGTGAAGCAGGCAAAGGAAGTACGTTTACCTTATTCCTTCCTTTGAATAGAATAATCGAATCGGTGCATTACGAGGATATGGCCAGCTTAGATTCATTTAAGCCGGAAATAAAAGAAATCGATGCCATTCTGAATTCATTAAAAATGACAGAAGATGGCATTGAGCAGAAAAAAATGAACGGTGTTGAGGAGATGATCAATGAAACCGGCGATGACAGAAATAATATCATACCGAACGATAAAGTAGTTTTGGTTATTGAAGACGATCTTCGTTTTGGCAGGATTATGATCGATCGCGCTCATGTCGACGGGCTCAAAGTTGTAATCGCTACAAATTACGTAGAGATATTTAATTATGTTGCCCGCTTCAAGCCAATTGCTATAACGCTGGATGTGAAGCTGCCCGATACCAGTGGCTGGAAAGTGCTAGATCTTTTGAAAAATGATTTGAATTACAGGCACATTCCAATTCATTTGATCTCAGGTGAAGAGAATAAAATACTGGCTTTACAACGCGGAGCAAGAAGCTTTTTATTAAAACCTTTAAGCAATGACCAACTGGATGAACTGTTTTCAGATATTATCGACTTTAACAGCAAAGAAGTAAAACAATTGTTGGTTGTTGAAGACAATGAATTGGAATCTTCGCAGATTGTAAAATTGCTGAAAGAAGAGAATATTGAAATTACGATTGCTTCAACCGGCGAGAAAGCCTTGCAATTGTTGAGTAATAAAACGTTCGATACCATTATATTGGATTATACATTGCCTGACATTTCGGGGATGGATCTGATCAAAAAAATAAATAACGATAAGAACACATTAGTGCCTATTATTATTTATTCTGCAAAAGATTTCAGTAAAAAAGAAATCTCTCAGCTAAATAAGATTTCCAGCAGAATTGTATTGAAAGATGTAAGCTCATTAGACAGATTACTGGAAGAAACCATGATGTTCCTGCATGTTAACTATGCTAAATTTCCATTGGAAAAACGCAGGATCATGGAAAACTTCAGGATGAAAGGTGATATTTTAGCCGGTAAAAAGGTGCTTGTAGTGGATGATGATGTACGAAATCTTTTTGCAATAACTACCGTGTTTGAACGTTATAACATCGATGTAATTACGGCAGAAAGTGGAAAAGACGCGATAAGCCTGATGAATGATTCGAATGATATTGAAATGGTGTTGATGGATATCATGATGCCCGAAATGGACGGTTATGAAACCATACAGAAGATCAGGCGCGAACACAAAAATAACTCCCTGCCTATAATTGCTGTAACGGCAAAAGCCATGAAAGGAGACCGCCAGAAATGTATCGAAGCAGGAGCTTCTGATTATATCACCAAACCTTTAAAAATGGATCAGTTGTTGTCGATGATGAGAATTTGGTTCTATAAATAGTATTTATGCTACAGAAATTATTGCGGATTAAAATTTTACTGGTGGATGATAACGAGAATAATTTGCTCTCTATGGAGAGCATTTTTTCAAAAGATAATTACCAGATTACAAGGGCAAATTCCGGAAGGGAAGCATTGAAAATACTGTTAAAGGAATGTGATTTTACTTTGATATTAATGGATGTGGAAATGCCCGACCTGAATGGTTTTGAAACAGCCACGCTTATTTATCAGCGGGAAAAAATACAGCACATCCCAATCATTTTTATAACGGCGCACAGCTACGGTGATGAAAATATTTTCAAAGCATACAAAGCAGGTGCGGTAGATTATATATACAAACCCATTCAGCCTGATTTATTGCGTGCAAAAGTGTCTGTATATATTGAGTTGTTTAAAAAGAACCATCAGCTGCTTGAGCAAGAACAAAAATTAAAGGCAATTAATAAAAGCCTGGAAATAGAGGTAAAAGACCGTATTGCTTCTGAAACCAAAGTGAATGAACTGAATAAGCAACTATTAAAAAATATTGAACAGTTAGAATCTACCAATAAAGAATTGGATCAATTCGCCTTTATTGCCTCTCACGACTTACAGGAACCTCTGCGAAAAATAAAAACATTCAGCGACCGCATTGAATCAAAGTACGCAGATAAACTGGATGATGAAGGAAAACTGTTCATTGAAAAAATGCAATCTTCCTGCGACAGGATGCAAAACCTGATAAGCGATATATTGGCCTTTAGCAAAATATCCGGCATTAAGACTTCGTTGGTTTATTCGGATATTGATAAAATCTTGGAAGATGTTTTGTTAGATATGGATTTGCAGATCCAGGAGAAAAATGCCCAAGTTTTAATTGATCCGATTCCTAAGCTTTATGTGTATCCAACTTTAATTAAAGCTTTGTTTGAAAACATTATTGGCAATGCCATTAAATACTCGCGGAAAGATATTGCCCCCGTTATAAAAATTACCTCAAAGGATGAAACGCTTGAAAATATTTCAGATAGCATTCCTGTAAGAAAATATTGCAGGATAAATATCGAAGATAATGGCATTGGCTTTGAGCAAAAATATGCCGAACAAATTTTTAAAATGTTTACCCGCTTACATGGCAACACCGAATATGCCGGCACAGGTATCGGTTTAGCTATCTGCAAAAAAATTGTAGACGAACACCATGGCTATATCAGCGCCAAAGGCGAAGCAAATAAAGGAAGTGTTTTTACGATTAGCCTGCCTTTAGAGATAACGCCCGCAGATTAACCAGCTACTTTCCTACTGAGATATAATAATCTTCCTTGTAATCGTTTGCTTGCCGCTGTGAAACTGGATAAAATAGATTCCATTCTCCATAAGCGAAAATTGCAAGCTTGTTTGCTTGTCGACTTCTTTCTTTTGAACTATTTGCCCCACCGCATTTAAAATCAGTACCTGATTTGTTGTAGGTAAAAACTCCACAGTAAAATAACAGGATGAAGGATTTGGATAAATAGAAATAGCGTTATTTTCTTTATCAATAGTATTAATACCGGTAATAGAATAGGTAAATATATTGGAAGTAGAAGAACAACCATTGTTATCCGAAATGATTACTGTATAATTTCCACTTTGCGTGGGTGTATAGATTTGAGAGATAGCTCCGCTGACGATAGCTCCGTTTAAATACCATTGATAAGATGCAGCAACTGTGCTTTGCAAACTGTTCCCACTTTGAGTGATAAGCGGTATTGCCGGCAAAGGATTTACAGTTACCTGTATAGAGTTTGAGTTGACAGCGTTTCCGCAAATATTGGTTTTTGTTACATAATAAATTCCTGATTGGCTTACAGATATTGCCACATCGGATTGCCCCGTGCTCCATGTTCCAAGAGGTAACAGCGTTTGATAAAGAACAGTTGTATTTCCTGCGCAAATTGTTGCAGAACCAGCTACGCTTATTGCAGGATCATAGTCTACATAAAGCTCTTGGGTAGCTTTCCCAACACATCCTGTTGACATGTCCTGGTAATTATAGGTAACTGTATCTATGCCCGAACCTGCCACAGAAGGATTAAACATATTACTCGAAACCGCATGACCTGTATAGTAACCACCGGACGGGCTACCGGTTCCTAAAGAATAAGGTACAGTAGTTAAACAAACCGAATCATGCAGCTCTACATAACTGACAGTTGGCGCCGGGATTACTGTAGTAGTAACAGATGCAGATGTTACACTACTACACCCATTGCTGTTTGTAACCTGATACGTTCCGGGTTGTGTTACTGTAATACTTGGTGTAGTTGCTCCAGTGCTCCATACACAAGAGTTATAGTTGCTTTGTAAAACAATACTGCTGCCCTGGCAAAAGGTAGTTGAACCTGATGTAGTAATGATAGCGGTATCAAGTGCAACGCTGTCGGCAGTTAGTGTAAGTGTTTGTGATGTTATAGATCCGCAAATGGAAGTTGTCATTGCATAATAAACGCCGCTTTGTTTTACGTAAAAATTATTTGTGTAAGCAACAAACGATCCGTTATTGTACCAGTTATACACTAAGGGTGTGCCATCTCCTGAAGCGCCTACAGCCTGAAGCAATAAACTATCCCCCGTGCATATTTGAACGAAGCCGGTTGGTGTAATTGTAGGCGGTAACCCTACCGGAGAATAAGCTGCCTGGGCAGTTGCTGATGTAACAGTTTTGCAAGCATTGGACGTAATTACATAATGCGGCAAGAGATCATTCACATAAATAGAATAAGATGTTTCTCCTGTATTCCATACACCATTAGTGTTCCCAGACAATAACAGGCTGTCTCCAGGGCACATATAAGCTGATAACTCCGGCCCGGTGCTATATGGCCCCATGGGAAAACTAATGAGCTGCGGTAGAGGAGAAGGGATGGTATCAATTGTGATGATATTAGAATATGTATTTCCACAAGCGTTAGAGTTAATAACCTGATACGTTCCAGGATTCGATGTAATAATGGAAGATGTGGTAGCGCCGGTATTCCAGGTTCCACTATTGTTCCCACTTAAAGTAATGCTGTTTGTCGGGCAAATGCTTGTAGTGCCTGCCGGAGTCAATGTAGAAGTTATAACGCCTGTGCCGGCAGCATTAACAACTATAGTGATCGTCGATGAGGTAGTTGTTCCGCATTCATTGGTCATTTCGCAAACCCAGTTACCTGCGTCTGTAATAGCGATATGATTAAAATTTAAAATACTTGTAACCTGTGAAGCATCAGCTACCCCATTGTGTTTCCATACAAATGTTTGTGCGTTAGTACAATGAAGGTCATATGAGAAAAAGCTTCCTGCACAAATGGTGTAATTGGTAACAGTGTTAAATTTATATGCAGGCTTTCTGCAAACTTCAATAATAGCATTTGCACTTGTGTTGTAAGTTGGTTCTATAAACCTTGCTGCAAGCCTTGTTTGATTGGTAGTTGTATTATATTCAAACATACCATATTGTGTAGTGCCATATATTTTGCCATTAGCAGAAGAGACTAACCATAATATACCATAAGGGCCCAGTGTTGCAGGTGTATGTAAGTCTATAAAATCTTGTTTTTTGGTATATGTGTTGGATGCCGGGTCATACTCGTATAAAATCCCTGAACTATTTGTTCCACCGTAAGCAGTTCCATATAGCTTTCCGTTTGGAGCTTTCAATATATATCCCATTGGACTTGCCCCTAAAACCCCTCCTGTAAAATCATACTTTTTAGTAAATGTATTTGTGGTCGGGTCATACTCGTAAATAACACCATATCCCATATTAGGATAATATACTGAGTTGCCACCCATTTGGGTATAAGAATACAGCTTTCCATTTCCTTCATCCTCCATATTGCCTTGTGGTATATATCCGTCATTTATAAAACCACAGTCAAAGGGATATATATAAGAAAAAGCGTTGGTTGAAGGGTCCATTCGTATAATAGAACCAACCTGGAAAGAAACATTTGCAGCGCAGGCAGAATATCCTGAGGTTGTTCCGTAGACATACCCGTTGGCATCTTTATATAATTCTCCCGACAAACCGGTGTATTGTACGTCTGTTGTTGCGGTTGTATTCCAGGAAGGGACGGTTACAGCCAATGAAATAGTATTGCTTGAAATGTTATAAGCCATAATATACCTGTTGAGCGCTCCGACATTATTTATCTGTTCTGTAAGTACAGCCCATAATATGCCTGGTGATGCTTCTAATAATTTTAACGAAGAAGGATTATAAAATTGAGGAGGATACTGAGGATCTGTTGAATTGAAAGCTATAAGCGTTTTAAAACTATCTATTACAGGGTCGTATTCAAACAAGGTGCCTCCTGCTGTGTTATAGGTAAAAGAAGGTGTAACGCTTACCGTTATTACTCCAGGCCCGCCTGAAATTGTCATTCCATATATTTTGCCATTGGATGCCTGCATAACAGGCCCGGGTGCCCGGCCATCATGGATATTATCAAAGCTGTGCACAATGATAAGATTATTGCCAATGGAATCTGTTCTGTAAATATACCCGAAACCAAACTGTCCTCCATTTATGGTAGTGCCCCATAACGTGTTTTGAGCGTGCATTAAAATGTTTGCGCAAAAAAACAACAAATAGATACATATATATTTTTTCATAGGTGTGGGATTTACTATTAAATTTAAAAAAAGAATCTTGCTTATTATATTACCATACTATTAATTGAGGTTAACGCAAACTTTTTGGAGGTTTTTATCTGATGTATTCATAAAAAATAAAACCGGCTTTCTAATCGATTTGATTTTGTGGATGCTTTTAATGGATGAATTTAGGAAAAAGATAATAATATACTAACATACTTTAACGCCCCGAAAGGACTGTGTTTACTTATAAATCACATATATGTAAGAAATAAGTCTATTCCGTATTTTTATAGAAAATAAGTTTTTATTCTTGTAAAAAATGAAAATGATGAATGCAGTGAAAATACTTAGCCTAAGCCTCCTGTTACTTTTTGCACAAGTTGAAATGTTTGCACAGGAAACTATAAAAAGTCCCAAAGCTACGGCTGAAGGCAAAAATGTGAAAGTTATGTATGGCCAGCCTTCTAAAAGAGGTAGGGTGATTTTTGGAGAGCTGGTTCCTTATGATAAGGTATGGAGAGCTGGTGCCAACGAAGCAACTGAAATTACATTTAATACAAATGTAGAGATTGATCATAAGGAAGTTAAAGCGGGAGTGTATTCTCTTTTTGTCATTCCGCAAAAAGATAAATGGGCCATTATTTTAAATTCTTCCATAGGCCTTTGGGGAGCTTATGAATACGAAAAGATAAAATCGAAAGATGTATTAAGTACAGATGTTCCTGTTAAGAAAATCAGCTCACAGGAAAAATTGACTTATTCGTTTAAAGATTCCAAAAATGGAACTGTGTTAACGATTGCCTGGGATGAGGTGGAAGTTGAACTGCCGATAAAATTTAAATAACTAATCTATAGCCCCGGCAGCTATAGTATTATTGGTGTTTTCATTTATCAGGATAAACGCACCGTTTCCCCTGTTGTCGCTATAACTGTCATAGCTTACAGATTCAGCGGTTTTTATAAGCACTTTGCATATATCATTCAATCTGATACTTCCGTCGCTTTGTAAGGTTTCAAAAGAATGTATATCTATTTTTCCAATAATTTCTTTTACTACAGCCTTGGTACGAAAACTATTTTGCTGTAAAAGCATTTTTTGCCCGGGAACAAAGGCTGCATTATCCATCCAACAGATCGTAGCTGTAATTTCTTTAGATACTTTTGGCAAATGTTTAACCGATACTATGCTGTTTCCGCGACTGATATCAACATCATCTTTTAAATGAAATACAGCAGGTGTGTTTATTCCAACAGTTTGCACTTCTTGTTGATGTACTTCTATTTTTTCTATACTTGTTTCTATCCCTGAAGGTAAAATAATCACACGTTCTCCCTTTTTATAAACGCCACTTACCACACTGCCTGCAAAGCCCCGGTAATCGTGCAATTCGCTTGTCTGTGGGCGAATTATATATTGTACCTGGAAACGGGGTTCGTCTGATTCTTTGACTTCAGTAATTTGTATGGTCTCTAAAAACTCCAGCAGGGCAGGGCCTTTGTACCAGGGCATTTTATCCGAATGTGTAACAACATTATCTCCGGCCAAAGCACTTGCAGGAATAAAAGATACTTCTTTTAATTTCAGTTGCTTGGAAAAAGCCATGTAATCAGACTCTATCTTTTTATACTTTTCTTCTGAGTAATCAACCAAATCCATTTTATTAATGCAAACCAAAAGGTGGGGTATTCCTAAAATAGCTGAAATAATAGAATGACGCTTTGTCTGATCGGTTATGCCCTTGCGCGCATCAACCAATATAATGGCAAGATCCGCATTAGATGCGCCGGTAAACATATTGCGCGTATATTGAATATGTCCGGGCGTATCTGCAATGATAAATTTTCGTTTACTAGTGCTAAAGTATTTATACGCAACATCAATGGTAATTCCCTGTTCACGCTCGGCACGCAGGCCATCAGTTAATAAAGCAAGGTCAATTTTAGTACCCCCTCCGGTGGTTTTACTTTGTTTAGTAAGCGTTTCAATAATATCGGTGGATATGGAATCGCTATCATATAACAAACGGCCAATGAGTGTGCTTTTCCCATCATCTACATTTCCTGCAGTAAAAAATCGTAATAATTCCATTAAAAATATCCCCCTTTTTTACGGTCTTCCATGGCTGCTTCGCTTATCCTGTCGTCCATCCTGGTTGCGCCCCGTTCGCTGATCTTTGCTTCTTTTAATTCGTTTATAATATCATCAACCGTGAAAGCTTCGCTTTCAATAGCAGCAGTGCAGGTCATATCGCCTACGGTGCGATACCTTACTTTTTTTGTAACTAGTTTATCGCTGGGATCTAATTGTAAGTATTCAGAATTTGACATAAGCTGACCGCTTTCGGTTACCACACACTCTCGTTCGTGTGTAAAATAAATCGAGGGAAGTTGAATGTTTTCTCTTTTAATATAATTCCAGATATCTAATTCTGTCCAGTTACTGATAGGAAATACACGTACGTTTTCTCCTTTGTTTATTTTGCCGTTGTAGATATTCCAAAGCTCAGGACGTTGCATTTTAGGATCCCATTGCCCGAATTCATCTCTTACTGAAAAGATGCGCTCTTTGGCTCGTGCTTTTTCTTCATCCCTGCGTGCGCCGCCCATGCAAGCATCAAACTCAAACTCTTCAATAACATCTAATAGTGTGTAGGTTTGCAGAGCATTTCTGCTTGGAAATTTTCCTTTGGCGTCCTGTAATTTTTTTCCCCGGATGGTATCTTCTACTTTTCTGATAATTAATTTCTCATCTATTGTTTTCACCATATCATCCCTGTACTGCAGCGCTTCTTGAAAATTGTGTCCGGTATCAATATGCACCAAAGGAAATGGAAATTTACCCGGGCGAAATGCTTTTAAAGCCAGGTGTACCAGGCAAATGCTATCCTTTCCACCGCTAAATAAAAGCGCGGGGCGTTCAAACTGGCCGGCTACTTCGCGCATAATATAGATTGCCTCTGCTTCCAGCTCGTCTAAATAATCTATGTTTTGTTTACCCATTAACAGAAAAAATAAAATGTGCGATTACCTGATATTTAAAAAACAACCTTGCATTATTTGGATAAAGATAATTTATTTTGAAATGTGTTTACATCATTAATGATTTGGATATTTAGGTTTTTAGCTTTCTTAATATTCGGCGATGCAGGAGAATTTCCGGACGATTTTTAACATTTTGAATTTTTTAACCTATGAAAATAAGGTGCTAATCTATTTTTAAAGTTTTGTCTATTGTTTTCTAATTAAATTTGTGCTTTCATAAATAGTTTAACCATTCCAAACTCTGCCCTTTTTTCCTCTCTTCCCACGTGGGAGAGAGGTTTGGGTAGGGGATTTCACTAACGACAAATCACAAGCTCTTTTGCGAATTTTCAGATAATTTTCAATATGTAAGGTAAGTATTCTTTATGTGTTTTTTTTCATGTTTAAAATTCATAACTTTAAGTAATTAACCGAGAAGATATGAGGCAGGACGAAATACAATTTTTCCTTGTTGACGACGACAAAGACGATCACGAGTTTTTTAAATATGCTTTAAGAAAAATAGACCCAAAAATTAATTGTGCAACAGCAAATAACGGTGTTGAGGCACTAGAGCTTATGGGAGCAAATGAATCTTTTATTCCTGATTTTATTTTCCTGGATATTAATATGCCCAAAATGAATGGCAAAGAATGTTTGGTTCATTTAATGAAAATAGAGAAATTAAGTCTCGTTCCCATTTATATGTACACTACCTCATCTTCCGAGGCTGATAAAACAGAAACGTTGCAGGCAGGAGCAACCGGTTTTATAACAAAACCTGCTTCTATAGGCCTCCTGCAAAAAATATTAACCGAAATTATTGACCCACTTAGATGGCAGCAAGGAGTTTGTAATAAAGCCTGATTTCAAAAATT
>DATNFP010000181.1:0-6908 GCA_035606335.1 Flavipsychrobacter sp.
CGGTTGTTTCGGCTTTTGATTTCTGTTTCTGTTGTTGGGGTTAGGGTTATTGCCTTGCTGTTTTTGTTGTGGCTGGTTAGGTTTTGCTTGCTGCTGGTTGGGTCTTTGCTGATTTTGAGGCTTTTGCTGTTGGCTATTTGATTTTTGTTGCTGCTGTAGCGGTGGTTTATTCCCGTATTGTTTTGCATGCTGGCCACGCGGCTGTTGATTGCCTGCAGTAGCTTGCTGCCGGTTATCATTCTGCCTTTTCTTTTTATCGCTTTTCTCCAATGCCTTCAGCGATATCTGCCCCACATCATTTACAAAACCTACATCCACTTTCACACCTTGCTTAGGTCCGGTCTCCAATTCTACAGCTTGCAGTTCTTCAGGTTTTATTCCCTGCTTATTTAGTTTTTGTATTTCTTTTACCCTTATTATGGTTAGGGGATATTGCTTGTTGCTACTACCGTAGCTATACCACATCAGGTTTTTGAAAATGTCTCTTTTCTGCAAACTGGCTACTCCCTGGGTTGTCTCTATCGAATCGGCATTGTCAGGGAAAACACTCAAGGCATCCATATAAGTATCCAACTCGTAATTCAGGCAACACTTCAGTCTTCCACACTGACCGGATAGCTTAGTTTGATTAATAGATAAATTTTGATAGCGTGCAGCGGTTGTATTAACGGATTTAAAATCAGTGAGCCAGGTACTACAGCAAAGTTCACGGCCACAGGAGCCAATACCCCCTACTTTACCACTCTCCTGGCGTGCGCCAATTTGGCGCATTTCCACTTTCACTTTAAATTCTGAGGCATATACCTTAATTAGTTCGCGGAAATCTACTCTCTGATCTGCTGTATAGAAAAACGTGGCCTTTTTGCCATCTGCCTGTATCTCTACTTCGCAGAGTTTCATTTCCAGATTTTGGGAACGCGAAATAGCACGCGAACGGATAAGCACCTCGGCTTCACGTTCTTTCTGGTTATTATACGATTTTATATCGTCTTCGGTAGCAATGCGGAGCATGCGCTTCATGGCTGGAGAATCCTCCACGCCATATTTTTTCATTTGTAGTTTTACTAATTCTCCGGTAAGGCTTACCTGTCCTAAGTCAAAACCACTTGTTCCTTCCACAGCTACCCATTCACCTTTTTCAAGTATGTGGTTTGTATTATTACGGTAAAAATCCTTTCTGCTACCTTTATTAAACGATACTTCTATTATCGGGTACGGTTTTGAACCGTCATATAGTGGCAGTGCGCTTAGCCAGTCAAAAACATTCATTCGGTTACATCCACCTGTGCTACATCCACCATTACTTTTGCAACCTGACGGTTTTCCGTTAGCGCCTGTCCCACAATTGCCACATCCCATTTAAATTTATTTATATAATGCAGGCAAAGCGTTACACTTATATTATTAAACAAAGAACATCAAATTATTATTTTTTTCTGTTCTGCCCTCCCTTTCTGAACACTTGCCAATTGTTAAAAAATAATTGAATCGTTACAAAGTTAACTGTTTGTTTTGAATGATGTACTGCAATCTGATAGATAGTGCATGCAGCTGGGTCTTCGAATGAGCATTTCTTTCTATATAAAAGATGGTGTTTGTTATGGAAGATACCATTTTCTGTAATGCCTCAAACGATGTATTGGTGCTTGCAAGCCGTTGTGCAAACTGGGCCTCATCCGGAGGCAATGAGGTTTGTGCCTGGGGAGTGTATCGCATTCTGATCGCCTGTTCGAGCAATTGTATCACATATTGTAAAAAATTCTTTTGCTGTTCCCGTCCCGCCTTCGACCATTCTTCTGCAAATTTGGCAATTCCCAGCCCATTATTTGTAAACAGGGCATTAAACCATTGACGCACTTCAGGAAAAAGGTCATTATCAGCGTTGCGGACTAATCGTAAAGCTTCGGTATAACTTCCATTTGCCACATGGGCGACTTGAGCAGCTTTTTTTGGGTCAGCCAAAGATCTGTTTATAAGCGCTTGTGCAATATCATTCACAGAAATAGGGGCAAGCCTCATTAGTTGGGTACGGGATAATATTGTGGGCAAAATATTTTCAGGCTCTTCTGCGATTAACATAATAATAGTACCTGCCGGCGGTTCTTCTATCAGCTTCAGTAAGATATTGCCCTCTTTTCCAAGATATTCCGGCCGCCAAATGATCTGTATCTTATTTCCCCCTTCGTACGATTTGAGATTTAATGTATCAATTATTTCCCTGCATTCTTCAGCGGTAATATTGCCCTGTTTATTTTCAGCATTTATGAATTGAAGCCAGTCGTAAGTAGTGCCATAAGGTGTTTGAGAAATAAACTCTCTGAATTCACGCATATAATGCCTGCTCATTGCCTTTACCCCTGGCTTAGGAGGAATAGACGGAAAGCTTATGTGAAGGTCTGCATGCTCCAGCGAACCAGCTTTCAGACAAGAGGCGCATTTACCACAAGCATCATTCCCGCTTTTATTTTCACAGAAAATATATTGCGCAAACGCCAATGCAAGAGGTAACCCTCCTGTGCCTTCGCTACCCGATAATAGCAATGCATGAGGCATATGCCCACTTTGCCACATCTTTAATAAACCATCCTTAACAGCCTGCTGCCCAACAACCTCATTTAATAACATACTTCCAAAAGTAAGAAAGAAGTTTTGATCGTTTTTCTTATAGAATATTAAAAAAATACAAACGATATTTCAGAAAAACGTGGTAACTGTTTTAAAACCTATTTATTTTACATTGCGATCAACAAAATATTAATTAGTAATTTAAAGGTTTATTTATCTTGGCAAAATCCTATAGCCTTGCAATGATAAAAGTTGTCAAAAACAGGCTCGTACTGTTGCTAATTTTATTAGTATTCGTAGTTTTTAAGGTACCACATCTACATTATCCTTTTTATTGGGATGAATCATGGTCTTATGCTCCAGCAGTTAAATTGATGTACTTGCATGGGCCAAGTCTTATGCCTAATGCTATCGATACTTTTTATTCGCGTGGGCATCCTTTATTATTTTATGCGGCTGCTGCTACCTGGATGAGGATATTTGGTGATTCTCTCATTGCGGAACATTCTTTTTCACTTTTTATTTCCTGCCTGCTCATAATCAGTGTATTCGAGGTTTGCTATAAGATCTTTAACAAGAGAGTAGCAATAATAAGCATATTAACACTTTCCGTGCAGGTGATGTTCTTTGTCCAGGCGTCATTTGTTTTGCCGGAGATAATGGTGGCATTATTAATATTGTTGACATTGTATTTCTATTCGAGCGAAAAGTATTTTTATACTTTTTTGAGCTGCAGCGCCTTAATGCTCACAAAAGAAAGCGGCATAGTATTGGGTTTTGTGTTGGGTACACATGCTTTTTTTTATTTGTTTAATAAAAAGCAATCGCTTAAAGACAGACTATCCAATTTTGCATCTATATTTTTTTCAGGGGTAGTTATATTCGTCTTTTTCTTAGTACAGAAAAAAATAAATGGATGGTATCTATTTCCGGAGCATGTAGGGATGATACAATGGAATTGGACTACTTTCTGGGAAAAATTCAAATATTCTATAAGTGCATTATTTAATAACGATTTTCGATTTCGTTTCTTCCAGTTACTATTGCTTATATCATTTATTGTTGCTGTTAAGGATAAAAAAATAAAATATGCGATAGCTTTTTTACCAGGATTATTCATTTATGCCATCATTAAGGGGGGGCTACAATGGCTGTCATTACAAATTTTATTTGTTTTGTTATTGCTGTCATTATTGTTTAGTTGCTATCAATTAACACGCTTAGACTATAATACAAACGTCTCTAAAAAGAAATTCATTTATTTGAGCGTTTTTTTTCTCATAGCTTATTTGTGCTTTAGCTGCGTTAACTTTTTCAGTCCTCGATATTTAATGTCTGCATTAGTAATATTAATCGTTTTGAGTGCTTACTATTTTGATTTACTTATTGATAAGCTAAACGATTGGGTCTATTATTTTTCTTTGCTCCTAATATTAATTATAGGCATCTTCGGTTTTAAACACGATTCCGGTTTAGGCGATATAAACCTTGGCGCTTATGATGGAATGATAGTGCAGCAAAGAATAGTGGATTATCTGGAAAAGAATAATTTTTATGATAAGGTAATTGTTACCAGGTCGTTTCAGGACCGTGAACATTTGGAAAAGCCTTACACAGGGTTTTTACATAATAAGGTATTTAAAAATGTGAATTGGGCGATTACTAGTCCAACTGACATATTGATATTTAGCAATATTGAACCCGATCCAGTTTATAAATACATTAAAAATGACACTACCTATCATTTGCTATATAGAACTCAAAAAGGGCAGGTATGGGGTGAAATATATGGTAAATAATGTGGATTTATTTTTTACAAAAATGGTCATAGATCTTACCAAAGAATTATTTTGAATGGAAAATTAGATACTGAATATAGCAGAATAACGCAATCGATGTGCAATAAAAGTTAGTCCATCGTAGTTGATTTATCAGCGCGTTGCCATTATTTCTAATATTACTATTCCACGTATTGACTATTTGGTATAGTAAAAATTCGCATTATTAGGCCATACACTATTAAACAAAAAAGTTGAAAGACATCTGATTTGTTATTTAGCCATTTTGCGCGAATAACTAATAGCCAAGGCAATATTTGTTCAAATATTTTTGCGTTATTTGTATATTAACCTAATATAACTCTTAATAGATCGTATGATAAATAAAAGCGCAGTTAATACTTTCAGTCTCGTCCTTATTTATGCTTTTTCATTTTTCTTTATCCAGTTTTTTCTTCATAAAATAGGAATGGTATCGGCCACACCGAATCATTACAATCTTTTATATTGGGATTCAGGATGGTATCAATCTATAGTCGTAAATGGTTATCAATATTCATCAGGCCCAAGCAATTCCGGTTTTTACATTTTATTACCTTGGTTATGGGGAATATTGCATCTAAATGCCTGGGAGGTTTGCATTTTAAACATTGTCTTATTTGCTACCGGCTTTACGATTCTTTCTTCATTAATACGTCCTTCTACAGTAGATAAAATTATCTGGTTGTCAATTCCTTGTGTGTATTTTGCATTCATACCTTACACAGAGTCGCTATTCTTTTTATTGTCATCGGCTTGTCTATATGGCATTATAAAAGAAAAAAAAATAATTATTTGGGTAAGCCTGTTTTTCTTATCTCTTACAAGGGCAACGGTAATATTTCTTTTGCCTGCCTTCTTAATAATGGAACTCCTTACAAACGATAGGAGACATTTGCTTAAAAGCATTTACAGATATATTGTATATTATTTCCTGCCTTTAGTAATTGGTACTTTAGTTTTTATACTATATCAGTATTGGAAAACAAGAATTTGGTTTGCTTATTTCAGGCAGCAATCTATCTATTGGGAGAGAAAATTTAACATTCCTACTTTACCCTTTCATAGTATGGAGGGAGAAAGAACAATATGGTTAAGTGCTATAGCTATGTTTGCTTGTCTTATTGCTATAATTATGTTATTCCAAATCGCCAAAAACTGGCTGTTGAAAAACAAGATATACCATAACAAATTATTGGCATTATCACTTGCTTATCTCATGATGGCATTAATAGTAGTCATTTGTTTTAACCCAACTTGGGGAACTTATACTACCAATGTCATGGGCATGTTCCGTTATTCATTAATAACACCTTTCTTTTTCATATTTCTTTACCACATCACAAATAATGTTCAATACAAAACAAGAGATTTTATTATCATAGCTATCATTGCAAATATCGTCTGGCTCACATTTGGCTCTTACGTGCATGTTAAATACTTTATTTTTTTTAATGTTAATACTGCAATTATTTTTCTCTATATGCTATATGCAAATAAGAAACTTACCTGGCCGGCATTGATAATAGTTGCAATAAATGTTTTATTACAAATTAATTTGTTTCAGCAGTTTATTAAACAACTTTATCCTGATTAACGATGGTAAAAATGATCGTAGATCTTATCATAGAATTATTTAGAATAGAAAAAATTAGGTTCGGTGAATTGCATTATGACGCAATCTGTGCGTAGCATGGAATCAGCCCAATCATAATTGTTTATGTTATACACAGGGGTCTTCCACAGGTTGCATTTTCATTCCAGGCATCAGCAAAATAGTTCCCAATTCCCAAACTGTATATGACGGGGCGACAGATTTGAAATTGTTTTAATGGATCCCCTTTCAGGGGTAACAAAAAAAGCCCCGGCTCTACTCTGCCGGGGGCTTTTTACTGATGGCCAGACACTAACAATTTTTGTGTGAAAGCCAGCAGAGAAATATTACAATTGAACGCTTCAATTCGTTACTCCTTAATTATCTTTTTCACTACATGCTGGTCGCCGAATGTCAGCTCCACAAAGTAAATGCCGGGTGCGAAAGAACTAATGTCAACAGAGTGCCGTCTGGAATTGCCACTATTGCACATCACACTTTCGGCATGCACTACTCCACCATTTATATCTTTTATGCTTATTTTAAGCAATTGTGATGAATGGCTTGCGTAAGATATAGTAATGTTATTATGCGCCGGGTTAGGATATATATCTACCATATCATTTGCTGCCGCAGTGTCATTTGCAATCACCTGCATCATTCTACCCCCTGGTTGGCAGTTTACCAGTGTTACTTTCTTTGTAACAATACAGCCATTTACTGTATAAGTAATGGTTACAACAGTGCCGGACGGCGTACTTATTGGAATGCCACCGACGACTCCAGTACTTGGATTGATTGCTACCGCAGCGCGGTTGCTGCTGCTCCATGTCCCTCCGGGGGCAGTATTAGTAAAAGTATCAGAAACATCGCCTATACACAAGGATGAAGGCCCCCCAATGGGATCGAGCGAGCAGACATTACCGCACGAA
>DATNFP010000182.1:0-5824 GCA_035606335.1 Flavipsychrobacter sp.
AGATACGTTCGCTATCGCTCAGCAAGAATATTTATTGGGCTTTTGTTGATTTTTCCCCATTTTGTCGGGAATGCCATTTGAGGAATTGGAGCCAGGTGTTGTCGCTCCAGTCGCCTTGTTTGTAGCGGATTAGGGCTTCCTGCATGGTGAAGATGGGTTGCTCTTTATTGCCCATTTATACCCCAAGCTATTGCAGCTTGTAACTATCGAAGAGCTTATTTATTTCATCACGATAGGTGTTGCCGATAGTGATCATCTGGTCTTTAATACGAATGATGTTGCCGTCTATTTCATTGACATATTTCATGTTGATAATGTAGGATTTGCTTACCCGAACAAACATGGGAAACTTCGCCAGCTGATCTTCAAAATTCTTCATGGTGCTATGCACAATTATTTTGCCGGCATCTGTCCATAATCTTACATAATCTTTTAATCCTTCCACAAACCAAAGCTGAGATAGATCTATTTTTATGAGCTTGCCCTCTGCCTTTACAAACATGAGATTGTCACTGGAATTAGAGATAGACGTTGTATATAAATTCGCAGGCTTTAGTGCCGATTGCTGCAGGTCGTTTATTTTGTGGACAGCCTTAAGAAAACGCTCGAATGAAATAGGTTTTACCAGGTAATCAATAGCATCCAGCTCATAGCTCTCTACAGCAAATTCGGAATATGCTGTGGTAAAGATCACGAGCGGAGGATTTTTTAAAGTTTTAAGGAAATCCATGCCGTTTATTTCGGGCATATTTATATCCAACAGCATAAGGTCTACTTGTTGTTTGCTAAGAATACTAAATGCTTCGAGTGCATTCTTACACTTTGCAACAACTTCGTAGCCGGGAACTTTTAAAAGATAGGACTCCAGGATCTCCTGCGCCAAGGGCTCGTCGTCTATTATCAGCACGTTCGTTTTCATTAGGACAATTCTATTTGGACCTCGGTTATGTAATAATTATCGTTTACTGTTGTATTGATATTGTGCTTACCAGGATAAAGGATGCTTAGTCGTTGCCGCAGATTGCTAAGGCCGATACCACCTTTAACCGATCGATCATCACCGTTTTTATGGCCATTTCCGTTGATGGCTTTATAGTTGTTCTTAGAGTAAATAGTAAGATTATTGTTCGTAATTGTGAAACGATAGTCAACAAAATTGTTATCAGAAATGATGCGTGTGCCATGCTTAAAGACATTTTCCAATACAGGAACCCATAGAAGCGGCGGGATATTGCATTTATTATCTGATGAAATAGAGAATGTAAAATTGTTACTGTTGGATAACCTTAGTAATTCCAGATCAATATAAGCCTGCATGATCTCTTTTTCTTTCTCGAAGGATATGGTCTCTACATTTGATTCATATAATAAATACCTGAGTATCGCAGATAACTTTAAGATAGTGTCGGGCGTTTTTTCTGAATGCTTTATGGCAAGGGCGTATAGATTGTTTAATGTATTAAATAAGAAGTGAGGGTTGATCTGGCTTTTAAGGAAATTCAATTCTGCCTCTACCTGTTTCTTCTTTGCCGCTTCGATAGCCTTTTGCTGTTTGGCATGGTCGGTCATATACCAGGCCATAGTGAACTGAAACGTTACAATTACAAGTGTTACTACCCATAAAAGCGCATCCATAAAAATAACCCAGAAAGGCGGATGCGGTACTTTGTAGCGTAATGAACTAAAAATGCTGACATCGCTAAGCTTAATTTTGGGCAAATAATGGTCAGTTACCGTAAATACGCCAGCTAAAATAAGCCCCGTAATATAGGAGGCAATAAAGGCGAGCAGGAGATATTTACCGGTCTTCCTTTTTGCGAGAAACTGTGGGACAAGAAACAGATTATTAAAGTATAAAAATGCTATGAACACTATAGTCGTTATGGACCGTAGCAAGTAATACCACCAGGGAGAATATAGGTAAGCTCCGCCGCCGGCAGGAAAGTTAACCATAAAGGAAACCACGATAGCCACTATCCAGAAATAGACATTCCTTGCCAACCTGCTACCGAACAACCGTGATATTTTTGGAGATGCCTTAGTCATAATTCATGCAAATTACCTTCACTGCTCACGTTTTATGAAAAAAGATAGACGAAATAGCTGAATTTATAGACAAAAGATGGTGTAAGCACGGTTTTATATGTATGTCGAAAATTATGGCTATTTAGTCTAATTAATTTGAAGTCCCTGCCAAAGCGCTTTTCCTTTGAGCCATTAAACATTCAATCACTCAAACTTAAATTTATGAAAAAGAAAACAATAGTTATCCTGTCAATGCTTATTTTACTTTGCTCTACAATTAAGGCTGTTGCGCAAAGACCATTATTTGTTTCTGAAAATGGAAATAAATCAAGCGCAGCCCAATGGAACCTTTTGCCCGATGAAATGTCAGGCGTGGTATATGTTAAGTGTTCCTGCTCTAATCTTTCTGCTACCAATATTGTAGTAACAGATGAATCCGGTAATATATTTTATAGCAATCAATTCAAGGGGGCATCAGGATCAATAAGCCTTCAGAATCTTTCAACCGGAAAATATATAGTGCGTGTACGCAGCGGGCAGAATACAGAATTTTTAAGACTCAATGTTCAATAATTCCGTTGTTCTCTAAAAAATTATCCAATGAAAAAAATTATAGTAGCATTCATCCTCATATTCGCGAGTGTTTCTTCATCAGCCTATGGGCAACTTTCTACAACCTATATTAACCGCCTGAATACTGTTTTTGACAGCGTATGCAACAGGTACCATATAAAAGGCTCGTCAGCAGCATTAATAGTACCAGGTGTAGGGATGTGGAAAGGCGTACATGGCGAATCTTATAGCGGACAGCCAATCACGTCTGATATGCTGTTTGGCATTAATAGCAATACCAAAACATACGTGGCAACAACTATGCTGAAGCTACAGGAAATGGGCAAAGTAAATCTTGATGATACAATCGGCACATGGATAAAAGGTCAAAAAAACATAAATGGTCAAATCAGGATAAGACAATTACTCAATCATACCAGCGGTATATTCAGTTTTACGGAAGACCCTGGTTTTTTTGATAGTGTATTCACTGATTTCACCCGTATATGGGCGCCAGAGGAAATATACCAATTTGTGGATAGCCCTTATTTTGCGCCGGGTACTTCATGGCGATATTCAAATACCAATTATCTGCTGGCAGGTATTATCATCAAACAGATAATGCATCAGCCTTTCAGCAAAACATTGCGCGACCTTGTGCTTGCACCTCAAGGGCTGGATAGCACGATCTTTTCCCCTGAAGAAACGTCTACTTTACCCACACCTCACGTATGGTCATTATGGGATAACGGAATATATATGGAAGATTTTATGGCTGACTTTGGATATGAAAATTACTCTATGTTCAGTGCATCTTATACAGCTGGAGCTATTATGGCAACTGCGTCGGATAATGCAAAGTTCTGGAATGCTTTAATATCCGGAAAAATAATCAACGATAGCTCTATGAAGCAAATGCTGCAATACGTAGTACTGTCTTCAACACCACTCACTCATCAAGAAGTTGACTATGGCCTGGGGATTTTTCGCTATACCAATTTCTTTAATGGTCATACTATTTACGAGCATGGAGGTACTAACATGGGCTTCATTAATGAGAATGCTGTAGACTCAACAACAGGTGTTTGTATCTCTGTACTAACTAACCAGGATAGTATAAGTAACGACATATTGTTAGAGGATGTTGTTAAGGCACTTCTCAAAGTATCTGTTTCAGTGTCGCCTACAGAAGTAGCGCAAGTTGTTTCTACAAACAATATTCATATTTATCCTAACCCAGCTTCTGATTATGTAAAGCTGGATATTGATAACTTAACTGAACCAATGAAACTACAGCTATATGACTTATCAGGAAGGATGGTTATGGCAGAGGAAATCAATAATAACAGTACAGTTATTCCAACAATACAATTACAAGATGGGTTCTATATCAGCAGGCTGATTGATAATAAAGGACAAGTGGTTAATACACAAAAAATACAAATAATAAAATAAGCAAGTGGTTATAGAAGCTGTCCCGGGAACGGGGCAGCTTCTTTTATAACCTATCCCTACCGTTTAATAAATTTATCTTTAAGTATCCTGCTCATCACATCATTATAAAAGCTTGCTCCAATACTTATTCTATTATCACCAAGATGAAGCACATTTCCTTCTATAGCTTTTATGTTATTTATATTGACGATATAGCTTTTATGTACCTGTAAAAAAAACTCAGAAGGCAGTTGTTCCAAAATTCCTTTTATTGTCAGGTATGCAATCAGCTTGCCTTTGGTGGTATAGAGCGTAATATAATTAGCCATTGCTTCAACATAAATCAGATCATTGTACATTATTTTCTCTATCCTGTTATTGCATTTAACATAAAAATATTCTCCATCGCTCTTTTCAGATACTTTCTTATGTCTTAATAATTTTAATTCAAGAGCTTTTTGCGCCGCTTTTAAAAAACGATCAAGAGAAAATGGTTTAACCAGGTAATCCACAACAGACATTTCGAAACCGTCTAAAGCGTATTGACCATAAGCTGTTGTCATTATGACCATGGGTAAATTTTTAGCCGAGCGCAGAAAATCAAGGCCATTTATTTTGGGCATATTGATATCGAGGAAAATAAGATCTACTTCAAACTTATTCAGGAGGCTTGTAACTTTTAAAGGATTTTCTGCTGTACCAACCAACGTGAGAAAATCTGTTTCTTCAATATATTCCTGCAGCAGCTTGCGAGCCATAGGTTCATCGTCAATAATTATGCAGTTCAAATTCATACATTAAACAGATTTAAAGTGATCTCATAACTATCCTCCCGATCATTTATCTGTAACTGGTGTCTATTCGGATATAAAAGCTCCAATCTTCTTTTAGCATTTGCAATACCTAATCCAGAAGATCTTTCAGGCTGATTAATAAAAGGATCTTTTGTGTTTAATATCCTAAACATTAAGTTATCGTTCTCGTGTGTTAAATGAATGTCTATTTTATTTTCTTTGCACTCATTAAAGCCTACATACTTGAAAGCATTTTCAATAAATGTGATCAACAGCAGAGGAGCAACCTTTAAACTCCCATTTATTTCCCCTGTACAAAAGGTGACTACTATCCTATCATCCAATCGGCTCTTTTGCATTGCGATGTAATTCCGGATATAATTTAACTCTCTTTCAACTTCAATCTGCTCTACATTGCACTCATATAACTGATAACGCAGCATTTCAGAAAAAACGAGCAGCATCTCCCTTGCATTTTTATTGGATTTATCAATGTGAGCGTAAATTGAATTAATGGAGTTAAAAAGAAAATGAGGGTTGAATTGAGCGCGCAAAAAATTAAGCTCATTGGCCGCCTTTTCCTTTTCAATCTGCTCTATATAAATCTGGGACCTGATCTTTTCTGCGATCAATTTTCCAGCTAAAATCACACCTACCCAAAATGTAATGTTGATTACCGAATTATAGAAAATAGAAAAATAATTGAAATGATTATCGGTTATCTTAAAAATATACCTGTAAACTAAAACGGAAACAGGAACTCTTAATATTGCTGTGGTCACAATTCCAGCTATAAAAAGAGTAATAAAACCTATATACTTCTTTTTATTCAACAGGTGTGGGATGGTATAAAAAGAATTGAAATAGTAATTGGCAGCAATAAAAACCAGGTAACAAAACTGAATAGTAATCGCCCGCGTGATAACCAGTGTGCTATTTCTAAAAATAAATATCCAAAAGAGATATGCCAATGCCCAAAAAAGGACATGGTATACCGCTTTATTTATTTTCGGAATCGA
>DATNFP010000183.1:0-38010 GCA_035606335.1 Flavipsychrobacter sp.
GGCGCAACTTTAATATTGATCCTGATTGGTATTTAGGTAAAATGGGGGTGACGGATACGGGAGAGTTTATGGGCATGAAGCAAATGATGGAATTGATACGCGAGGAATTTCCTGATTTAAAATTCGGTTATTTCAACCCATCAATTGAACGTATGCATAATTATGATGCAGATTTTGCTCATTAATTATAGATTTTGCAGTCAAATTGCATTTAGTTTCATTCGTTGCAAATACACTTTTTAACATATAACTTAGAATGTATTTTAAGTAATTTGCAAAAGAATATCAGCCAAATGACTTTTTCTGAAAAAACGAATGTAAAAGCAGCTTCATGGACAATTGGTGTCCATGTACTATTACTGCTTTTATTCATTTTCTGGAAATACACACTTCCTATTACTGTCGCTGCACCTGAAATGGGCATGGAAGTGAATCTGGGTACCAGCGATAATGGTAGTGGTACAGATCAGCCATTGTCTGAAGAAGACCCTACCGATAGGGAGGCATCTGTTGCATACAAGAGCGCACCACAGAAAAATGTCACGTCAAAAGACATGATGCAAAGCAATGAAGCAGATGCGCCAACAATCAATCAATTAAACACAACTGATAAAAGAAATAATAATTTCGCAATTGCTAATAACAACAAACATAAGGGCACAGAGCAGCAAACCAATATAAACAATGCCCACCATCCACAAAGCCCCCGCTATGTGTATAAAGGCAGTAGCGGAAAAGGCGGTAACGGCGCTTTACAAAATATGCCCGGCACTAATGAAGGAAATACAACAGGTGAAGGCGATAGAGGTGTACCCAATGGCACACCCGGCGCCAGCAATTATGTAGGCAGCCCGGGTAATGGCACTGGTGGTATTAATTATAACCTTACAGGCAGAAATATAGTTGCTTACCCACCACCGGAAGCTGCCTTCAGAGAAGAAGGCAAAGTAACGATCCGCATCACCGTAAATCGCGACGGCGCAATTATAGATAAGCAGGTAATATCCGCCAGCAATGGCCAGCTACGTAGCCTTGCACTGCATAAATTAGAAAAGGTCCGCTTTAATAAAAGCGATGCAGCCCCTGAAGAACAATTTGGTAATATTACCTTCGTGTTCAAAACACGCTCCTGATTAATTTTATGGATACGCAAATTGCCTATCAGCAAACTCTCGATTACCTGTACGAGCAGCTTCCTATGTTTTCAAAACTTGGGAAAGATGCGATAAAGAAAGATCTGACAAATACCCGCAAGCTTTGCGAAGCTTTAGGCAACCCGCAGGAAAAATTTAAATCAATACATATTGCAGGCACGAATGGAAAAGGCAGTACCAGCCACATGCTTTCTGCTATCCTGCAAAAGGCCGGGTACAAAACAGGGCTTTACACCTCACCTCACCTGGTAGATTTTCGTGAGCGTATTCGCATCAATGGTATTCCTGTTAGTAAAGAATGGGTGGTACATTTTGTGGAAAAGAATAAAGCTGCAATAGAAGAAATACAACCATCTTTTTTTGAGATCACTGTTGCAATGGCATTTGCAGCTTTTGCTAATGAGAATATTGATATAGCAATAATAGAAACAGGATTAGGAGGAAGGTTGGATAGTACCAATATCATTACACCTATTCTTTCCATCATTACCAACATCAGTTATGATCACATGGATCTGCTTGGCGATACATTACCAAAGATCGCGGCTGAGAAAGCAGGCATTATCAAAAAGGGTATCCCGGTAATTATTGGCGAACAACATAAAGAGACGGAAAGAGTTTTTTTCGAGCATGCCATTCGTAACCAAAGTACATTGTATAGTGCAGACGCCGTATGGGATCTTGTTACAATAAGGCAAGATGCGCAATATCAGTATTACAAGGCAGTGAACCGTGCCAAACACCAGATGTACGATTTGCACACAGATCTTTTAGGTGCATATCAAAAACACAATATAAAAACCGTACTTACTGCTACAGAAGTGCTTATTACCAACCAGGGCTTAAACTTGTCTTTGCCAATTGCTTTTGATGCATTACCAAACGTAAAAAAACTTACGGGTTTGCATGGCAGATGGGAAGTAATAAGACAAAAGCCACTCATTATTACTGATGTAGGACATAATCCTGCAGGAATGGAAGAAGTGATGAAACAATGGAGGCATGTTGTCGCCAATAATAAGCATATAATAGTTGGTTTTGTAAAAGATAAAGATGTATCAAAGGCATTAGCTTTCTTTCCCAAAGATGCTATTTATCATTTCTGCAATGCACAATTACCCAGAGCTTTGCCTTCAAAGGAATTAAAGCAGATAGCAGAAACCTTAGGCTTGAAGGGAGAATCTTATAATACAGTTGCAGATGCTATAAACGCTGTAGTAAATGCCATGAACGATGATGATGCGCTATTGATTACAGGAAGCTTTTTTGTAGCAGGTGAGGCAATGGAAGCATTAGGTTTGCAAGAAGACTAAATATTTATTTTCCGCGTCCCTGGAAAATTACTTTCAGTGTGTATATCATTATTTTCAGATCAAGGGCCAGTGAGCAGTTCTCAATGTACAGAAAGTCATACTTCATGCGCTCTATCATTTCATCTACATTTTCGGCATATCCAAATTGCACCATCCCCCATGAGGTAAGCCCCGGCTTCACTTTATGCAAGTATTTGTACTCGGAATGTGAATGACTGATAATGTCAATAAAATATTTTCTTTCAGGTCTTGGCCCTACAAGTGACATATCTCCTTTCAGTATATTCACAAATTGTGGTAGTTCATCTATGCGCCATTTGCGCATGAATTTTCCCCAGGGAGTAATACGAGTGTCGGTTTCACTGGATAACGCCGGACCATTTTCTTCGGCGTTCACATACATCGACCTGAATTTGTAAATATAAAAGGGGATACCAAAAATACCAATACGCTCCTGCTTATAAACGATAGAGCCGGGAGAAGATAATTTTACTTTTAATGCCGCGAACAGCAGCAAAGGAGAAAATACAACAAGAGCAATCAATGAACATATTATGTCAATAGTACGCTTGCATACTCTTTGCCAGTCAGGCATTAAATCAGGGTGTATGTGTATCAGCACCGCATCATACACATTGCTTGTTTTTACAGAGCCCGAGATGATATCGTACATATCCGGCAATACCTTTACTACTACCGGCCTATAACAAAGACGGGTAACAATATTGCCGAGTAAATGATGTTCTGATGAATCTACTGCCACTATCACTTCTTCTATGTCATGCTTATCTATTATTTTTTCCAATTCGGAAAGATGCCCTAATTGTGGTAATAGCTCACTCATACCATTAGCAGCTTCTTTATTGGAATAGATAAAACCTTTAAAAATGTTCCCCAATACTTTAGGGCTGTCAACTACTTGCTTGTATATACTTATTGCCTGATGATTACCACCTATGATCAGTGTATTGAAACCAACCTTTCCTTTGGTAAGATTTCTTTTTACCTGGTTCAATATTAACAAGCGGAATAATAATGTGTATGCAGTATGTATCAAAAGATAATGCCCGGTGGTTCTTATGAAATAAGAATAGTCATTAGCATCATTAGCAAATACTAAAAGAGAAATAAATACGCTGCCTATAATGCATGATATAAGGGTACGGTTTATTTCATTTAGTCTTGACTTACGGTACAGATCAAAATACGTTCCTGACAATAAATAAAGAAATAGCCAACCAACAGGAATAATAATGATCCCGGCTATATAATCCCTTATTTGAAATAAATGAAGTGTACTGATAAAACCTTGTTGGCGCAGCAATTCATGACGATATATCCAGAATGTCAGCCATGCTATTACTGCCGAAAAATAATCGAGCAGGACAAGTTGACGGATCGCCCTATTTTTTGCCGGATTCACCATTTGGATCTAAAGTTTAGTCAGGGTCGGTAAAGACTTTAATATTATCCAATAATACATAACCACTTGTTTGCCCCGAAGGCACAGAGGTCTTAATCGTTATATAAAACGTTGTTGCCTGAGTATAAGTTGCCTCAAGCGTTTGTAATGACACATATAATTTTTTCCAGGTATCGCTTGGCCTAATACCAATCAGATAATAGGCCGGGAAGATATCACCATTGGCATCCGTTCCAGCCCCTCCTATATAAAACGGTACGCTGCATTTATAGTTTATTTCAAGATAAGCGTCTCCAGCAGGCATGGGGAAGCCCTTTTGGCTTATAATTTCGGAGCTATCGGCTGTGCTTTTAAGATCTATGTAACCTGCCCCTTTGCCCTCGTACACCATTGAAGGGTCAGTAACTTTTACTATAGAATCTGGACTACCTGAGCTGTATCGTGTAAACTGCGTTCCAAATTCAAAATCGTCAATAAAGCGCATAGTTGCAGCCTGGTTGTACCCTGTAATTGGTTGAGTATTTTTTATCTTCCCCGGATTTGTGATAAGAGTAGATGTATCTGCTGTATAAAATGGATAAGGTGTTTCAAAGCTTGTCAACCCGTTAATTGTAATTCCCGGTTCCAAAAGCAAGCTGCCTTGCGAACCGCTTGTTATTATTGGAAATGTAACAGGCAATTGAAAAACGCCGACTGGATTATTGTTATAAAATGCCCATACATAGTTGATACTATGCGATATGCTTCCATACTTTGCATAATCGCCGGGGTTAGAACTGAAAGAGAAAGAATCAATATGCACATAGGTGGGTACGGGAGCGGATGAGTATGTGGTTTTGCAACCTGAAAGGTATATACCTCCCAATAAAAATATTACCAGATATTTCAATTTCATTTCAACAGTAAATTTAAATGATACGCCATTGCATATCAAACATTATGTAACTCATTGTGCATACTCATCTTTTTTAATATCTGGTGGGCCACATCCATAGCCTGAAAACCGTCATAAACAGATACACGAACAGGTTTATCATTCACCACCGCATCTACAAACTCTGCAAGTTCCATTCTTATTGCGTTAGATGGTGCAACTTCCGGCATTTGTACTGATATTATCCTCTTTTCTCCATTTCCCATTTCTATCGGAAAGTCAAGCATACCATTGGGCACGCCAGATTCCTTCATGCGTATTATTTCTGTTTTCTTATCCAGAAAATCTACACCGATATATGCGTCGCGCTGGAAAAGACGCAGTTTGCGCATTTTTTTCAAAGATATGCGGCTGGAAGTCAGGTTGGCCACACATCCGTTATCGAACTCTATACGTGCATTAGCTATATCTGCGGTTTCGCTCAATACAGCTACTCCACTTGCCGATATACGTCTCACAGGCGATTTTACCAGGTGAAGCACGATATCGATTTCATGTATCATCAGGTCTAATATCACCGAAACATCCGTCCCGCGGGGGTTGAATTGTGCTAATCTGTGAGCTTCAATAAACATAGGCTGCAATGACTGTTCGCCTAAGGCCAGAAAAGCAGGATTGTATCGCTCTACATGGCCTACCTGGCATTTTACATTGGCCTCTCTCACAAGCTTTACCAACTCACGCGCTTCTTCTATAGTATGTGCCAGGGGTTTTTCTATAAACACGTGCTTACCGTTTAGCAGGCACCTTTTGGCTATTTCAAAATGGGCTGTGGTTGTAGATACAATATCCACAGCATCTATTGCTTCTATCAGTTGCTCAACATCTGTGAACCTTGGCACCTGGTATTGCGCTATCGCAGATGCAGCATTTGTATCGTCAGGGTCATAGAATCCTACTAATTCTATTTCTTTTATTTCCAGCCATTGCTGCATGTGTATTTTGCCCAAATGGCCGGCACCGAATATTCCTATCTTAAGCATGTTATGATGCCTGTAAAGTGATTTTTAGAATACTATTATATGAAAGGTTGCAAGTTAGCAATAAATTATGCTAATCAGATGATTCCCTCATCTGCCATACTTAAATATCCAGTTCCGTAGACGATAAGGTGATCTATTAATTTTATATCCATAAGTAGCGCTGCCTGGCTCAACTTATATGTTAATTCCTTATCTGCATTGCTTGGCTGCTTATTTCCAGAGGGATGATTGTGAGCTATTATCAGCTTATTCGCATTATAGAGTAAAGCATTCTTCAATATCACCCGTACATCTGCTACAGTACCCGTAAGGCCGCCACTGCTTATTACTTCATGGCGAATGGGCTGGTTGGCCTGGTTCAGATATAGCACACAAAAAACCTCGTTAGTCAGATCTCTTAGTATCGGCAGGATGATTTCCGCTGCATCTGAACTATGCGTAATCGTGGCTCTTTGCAATCCCTCTCCTGTTTGCCTCCGCCTGCCCAGTTCCAGTGCAGCAGCAATAGTAATGGCACGCGCTTCTCCAATGCCTTTGGTTTTTTGTAGTTCCAATATATTCAGCCTCCCCAGTTCATGAAGGTTATTATGGGCAAGGGCTAATACTTCACGCGCAAGATCAAGCGCTGATTTTTCCCTGGTTCCGCTGGATATAAGTATGGCAAGCAGTTCAGCATCAGTAAGTGCAGCTGCACTTTTTTGCAGCATCTTTTCCCGTGGCCTTTCATCTTCCGCCCAATTTTTTATGCTGTTCGAGGCATTCATCGTTGAAATTTATAGAGTAATAACTGAAAATACAGGATACCCGGCAATATTTCATAAAAAGTTTCCAGGACTGCAAAAATTGATTTCTGTTATTCTTATATAGCGTATTTATGAAACTGTACAATTAACTTCGTCCCTTAAATTCAAATCTTGTGCCTTTCGGTTCCACTTATCTACCATATAGCGATACAGGATATTTTTCCGACCTGGTTTTAGATTACCTTAATGCAGATGAGCAATTAAGTTGTTTTTACACTTTTTCGCCTGATATCAATGGTCTGAAAAAAGCTGTCAATAACCGCTTGGATTATCCTGTAGACCGTAAAGTGCTGATAGATACGTTATCCCGTCAGTATACAAGCTTAATAAAACATGAAAAAGTAGAACGCAACCTGCAGCTATTATTGCAGGATAATACTTTTACTGTCTGTACTGCCCATCAGCCAAACTTGCTTACCGGCTACTTATATTTTATATACAAGATCATTCATGCTATAAAACTTGCCGAAGAGCTACAGGCTATATATCCCGACAAGCATTTTGTCCCCGTATATTACATGGGTAGCGAAGATAACGATCTGGAAGAGTTAGGAACATTTCGCTATAATAAAAGCAAATACGTTTGGGATGGTGATGGACAAAGTGGTGCTGTCGGAAGAATGAAAACTGCAGGGTTAAAACCTTTGCTAAATGAAATATTTAATCTGTTCGGCCCTCCCGGCAATAATTGTGAAGAGCTTAAAAATATTCTCTCCAACGCCTATCTCCATCATAGTAATATTTCTGAAGCGACTCAATATCTCGTCAATGAGCTTTTTGGTCGTTATGGGTTAATAGTGCTTGATCCTGACGAAGCTGCATTCAAAAAAGCAATTATTCCCATCATGCAGGATGACTTGCTTCATCAAACTGCCTATTCAACTGTATCTGCCCAAATAGAAAAACTATCTGTTCATTACAAAGCGCAGGCACATCCACGCTCCATCAACCTTTTTTACCTGACAGACCAATTGCGGGAAAGAATAGAAAAGAAAAATGATAAGTGGATAGTTGTCAATACAAATATTCAATGGAATGAACAGGAGTTATTGGATGAGTTGAATATGCACCCTGAAAGATTTAGTCCTAATGTGATATTGAGAGGTTTATTACAGGAAAGCATTTTACCCAATGTAGCATTTATAGGGGGTGGTTCGGAAGTTGCGTATTGGATGCAGTTAAAAACTTTGTTTGAACATTATAACGTTTTTTATCCCGCTGTTTTTCTTCGCCAATCGGTATTATGGATCGAAGCTTCTCAGGGCAAATTACGTGAACAATTACAATTAAGTATCAACGATATTTTTAAACCTGAAGCAGACCTTTTTCGTCTATATATCAGTCGTAATAGCAAGGACGACTGGCAAACGGGAGAAGAAGCTATTGCGATGGAAAAGATACTCAGCCAATTGAAACAAAAAGCAACATCATTAGACCCCACATTAAGGGCTTCTTCTGAGGCTGTTTTGACTAAAATAAAATACCAGTTACAAAACCTTGAAAAGAAAATGTTGCGTGCTGAAAAAAAGAAAATGCAAACACAGCTACTCAAGATCAGCAAACTAAAGAATGCAATATTTCCAAATAATAGCCTGCAGGAAAGAGTTGAAAATTTCTCCGATTATTTTTTAAAATACGGTTATAAATTCTTCGACGTGCTAAAGGATGATATGCAGCCTTTAAAATCACAATTTCTTATTACCGAAGACCTTAAATAAAAGATTACAGGCACGTTTTTTGTTTCACTCTTTTTTAAACATTTATTCAAAACCACTCATATGAAAAAAACAAGCATACTCTTAGTATTCCTGGCGCTATTCTTTCCTTTATTGTCGCAAGCTCAGGCTTTGCCAAAAGTATCTATCCCCAGCTTTGACCTTGGTCTTAAGGTAGGAGCAAATTTCGAAAAGCTTAATGGTCAGACTTGGGATGGCGGATATAAAGCAGGTTTTCTCGGTGGCGTTTTCGCCGGATTGCGTTATCATAAAGTAGGGGTACAGATAGAAGGCCTTTTTAGCCAGACACATTATCAAACTACAGGCAGTCAGCTATACACCGTTTATAAGGGAGCACCTTCATTATTCAATGGTGCAATAGATTCAACAAAGCAGGGAAATTTCCGTGCCAGTTATTTTAATATTCCTGTCCTTTTCGAATATAAGCTTATCCCTATGTTATGGTTGCAGATCGGGCCACAATACAGCGGTATAGTTTCAGTAAAGGATGAAAATGATTTTGTAAAAGATGCCAAGGGTCTTTTCAAATCAGGTACTGTCTCCGGCGTAGTAGGATTGGAGCTAAAGCTGCCATTACATCTAAACGCCGGTGCGCGCTACGTTTTGGGCTTTTCAAGTCTTAATGCAACCGATGTTTCAGGTGCATGGCAACAACGCACTTTACAATTGCATATAGGCTGGACATTCCTATAATGATTTTATTATTACACAACTATATTAATAAGGGAAGAAAACAACATTGTTTCCTTCCCTTATTAATATCATCACCTGACAGATATGCAAAGGCAATATTATCGCAGCTTTACTTCTGTCATTAATTATAATAGATATGTAGGCTTAAATTATTTTATAAAGCTCGTAAGGCCTGGTAATACCTGTAAATGGTTGGGGCAACCATATTTTTGGGTATTAGATGCAGCGCATGAAGCCAGGAAAGCTATCAGGATAATAGCTACCATTGGCACGAGGCGACGAAATTTAGGTGTCAATTGCATATACTTTTTCTTAGAAGAGTAAAAACCTCTGTTACTTTTGTACGAAGATAAGTAATTTTTCATGAAATATATACACTTTATCGCAATTGGTGGTGCAGTAATGCATCAGTTGGCTTTAGCGCTTTTAAAACAAGGCTATAACGTTACTGGAAGCGATGATGAGATCAACGACCCTGCTAAAACCAACCTCGCAGCAGCAGGCATTTTGCCCGAAAAAGCAGGGTGGTTTCCCGAAAAAATCACCAATAAATTAGATGCTGTCGTACTTGGAATGCATGCCAAAGCAGATAACCCTGAACTCCTGGAAGCTAAAAGGCAGGGCATACCCATATTTTCTTTTCCAGAATATGTATACAAGGTCAGCCAAAATAAAAAACGTGTAGTTATAGCGGGTAGTCATGGCAAGACAACAATTACTTCCATGATCATGCATATTTTGAATTACCACAAGGTTAAATTCGACTACCTGGTAGGCGCAAAAGTTGCCGGGTTCGACCAGTCAGTACAATTAAGTGATGCACCGTTGATAATTCTCGAAGGTGATGAATACCCTGCATCCATAGAAGAAAAACGTCCAAAAATATTTTTTTACCACCCGCATATTAGTGTTTTGAGTGGCATAGCATGGGACCATATTAATGTATTCCCTACTTACGAAATTTACCGGAACCAATTCGAACAATATTTAGAAGGAATAGATAAAGGCTCCAAGGTTTTTTACAATAATGACGATATGGAAGTACGTGAGGTAGTACAGGCAGCAGGCCATCACCTTCATGCAATTCCTTACAACATGCCTGCCTTTCATTACGAAAATGGAGATGCAATCCTGGATACAGAAAAAGGCCCCATCAAGGTATCTGTATTCGGTCGTCATAATTTGTTGAATATGCAGGCAGCAATTGCTGTGTGCGAAGAGTTGGGTATTAATAAAAATGATTGCTATAAAGCCATAGCTTCATTCACAGGTGCAGCAAAACGATTAGAAAAACTAAAGGAAACCAACGATATCGTTATTTACAGAGATTTTGCTCATGCACCGTCAAAGCTGAAGGCTACACTTAATGCAGTCAGGGAGGCTTATCCTTCTCATCAGCTTATTGCCTGTTTTGAATTACACACTTACAGCAGCCTGAACGAAAAATTCCTTAGCGAATACGCGCATGGGATGGATGCTGCCGATAACGCTTTGGTATATTTCAGTCATCATGCACTATCTCTCAAAGGTCTGCCGGAATTGGATTCTCAAACAATAAAGAAATATTTTCAGCGCAACGACCTGAAAGTTATAGATAATAAAAATGAATTGGAAAACGACATAAGGCAGCTACTGGTTGATTCACAAAAGCCGATTTGCCTATTGTTAATGAGTTCAGGCACATTCGACGGAATTGACTGGAATGCTGTAAGTTCGCAGTAGAATTTTGAAATATAGTATATGGCGCAGCTTGCATTAAAACGTCCAATAATTTTTTTCGACCTTGAAACTACTGGCACTGACCCCGGCAAGGATCGTATTGTAGAGCTTGCCCTGATAAAGTTGTTGCCTGATGGAAGAAGGGATAGTTATGTAAAGCGTCTTAATCCGGGGATCCCAATACCTCCTGAAATTACTGCTATACATGGCATTACTAATGAGGATGTAAAAGATGCCCCTCTTTTCAAGCATATAGCACATAATTTGTATGAATGGATGAAATGCAGCGATCTGGGTGGGTACAATTCAAGCAAATTCGATTTACCGATGCTGGCAGAAGAATTTTTGCGTGCCGGTGTCAATGTTGATTTTACAGAAAGACACATGATCGATGTACAGCAGGTATTCTTTAAGATGGAAAGTCGCAGCCTCAGTGCGGCTTACAATTTCTATTGCAGTAAAGAACTGACCAATGCGCATAGTGCGGAAGCTGATATACTCGCTACAATAGAAGTGCTCGAAGCCCAGCTTGATAAATACCAGGAGCTTACAAATGAGGTAAAAGCTTTGCACACGTTCACAAATGGAGAGCAATATGTTGATTTTGCAAGGCGTATTATTTTAAAAGACGGTCATCCTGTTTTTAACTTTGGCAAGCACAAAGGGAAAAAGGTAGAAGATATTTTTAATATAGAACCCCAATATTATGATTGGATGATGCAGGCAGATTTTCCACTGCATACCAAACAAAAAATATCGGAAATACTTAATCGTATGAAACTGCAAAAAGCAGGTATGAAAGTTTAATTTGTTTTTTAACTAAATGATTTTGCTTTATTTCTTATCTTGCTGCCTTTAATTTTTTGCCCGATTTGGACAAGATTGTTATAATACCTACCTACAACGAAAAAGAGAATATTGAAAAAATTATCCGTAAAGTATTATCACTTGAAGGTAATTATCATATTCTCATTGTAGATGATGGTTCACCGGATGGTACTGCTGATATAATAAAGTCACTTCAGCCTGCTTTCCCAGGGCGTTTACATTTGGTAGAACGCACTGGAAAGCTTGGGTTGGGAACGGCTTATATATTCGGCTTCAAATGGGCTCTGGAAAAGGGATACGAGTATATTTTTGAGATGGATGCCGATTTTTCACACAATCCGGAAGATCTGTCCAGGCTGTATAACGCTATAAAAGACAATGGAGATGTGGCCGTAGGCTCCAGATATACAAAAGGTGGTAAAGTTGTCAACTGGCCCTGGGATAGGATATTCATTTCGAAAGGTGGTGCTCTATATACAAAAATGATCACACAGATGCCGGTATCTGATCCTACAGCCGGGTTTATTTGCTATAAAAAAGATGTATTAAAGGCTATTCCATTAGACAAAGTGCAGTTCGTAGGATATGCCTTCCAGATTGAAATGAAATACAGGGCATGGAAATTGGGATTTAAGATAAAAGAAGTGCCCATCACATTTATAGATCGTACTGAAGGAGTTTCCAAGATGACAAAAGGCATTATTAAAGAAGCTATGTATGGCGTCTGGAAAATGAAAAATTTTGGAAAAGAAAGAAGCAATTAATTTACAATACTTCCATTCAGCATTTTCAATATATCTCGTTTGTGACTGTTTACCCAGTCGTGCGTATAAGGGCCTTCCGAAAAAAGTAGATCCAACATACTTAAATTTGGCAAAAAGCCTGTTCTATCTTTGAAGACCTGGTAATATTCAGGATAACTTATTTCAACACTCTTTTCTATTCGGGGTTTCATCTTCCGCAGATCATAAACAGCGTCGTCATACACTTTTATATATTCGTCAATAAGCTGTTCTTCAAATTGCATTTTTATCTGCTCCTTCAGCCAACGTATTGATGCAATATTAAAATCTAAAAGATAATTGTATTGTTTTTGAAAAAGGCTATTCACACTGTTTTCATAATGATCAAAATAAGGAGAACGCCTGTAAACCGATACCAGTGTGCGCCAATGCTGCACCTGCCAGCGATCCTTATTACTTATTTGTATATCCTTCATTGCGGCTCGCTGATTACGCCCATGTATCAACGGGATGCTTAATTGTATTATTCCATTTGCGCCTGATATATAATATCTGTTCCTGTAAGTCATTTTTTGAAAATGCTCTGCCTGGTCTAAATAAAGTGATTGCGCTCCTGATATTGCTGCCCACCATGATATATTAGGAAATGGAATAAATGGACTGATTACGAAAGACATATGTTAGTAGAACGCAGTGTTTTAGTAATTTGCATAAAATAATGATAATGATACGCTGGTTAGGGCTTTGTATTTGTTTGTTTTTGTTCTCCTCATCTTCGCACGCACTTAATGCCGTTGTTTCGCACACAATATTTTATCACCAGGATACGATCAAAAACAGTACAGCAAAACCTTATATAGAAGTTTACTGGCAGATCGATCCCGCTTCACTCCACTATACAAGAGTTTCCAAAGATACTACGGATAAAAGATGGTCGGCAACAATAAAAACTGATATTACTTTTAGTAATGATAAAGGAGTTTTTTTTGTAGATGGTTATTTATTGCAAACAACACCGCTATTGCCTAACCTACTCGCCGTCCAAAACATCATAGACCTGCGCCGTTATGAATTACCTGAAGGAAAAATAACCATGACGCTCACCCTGTCTGAGTCTATAGACTCTACGAGAAAATTTACATTCACTGATACATTTACTGTACACCCGCCGTCACTAACTGCATATTTCAGTGGTATCCAGTTGTTAGATACTGCGTATCAATCCAGCGAAAAGAGCATTTTTCTAAAAAATGGCAAACAAAATATCCCGTTGGGCACTAATTTTTTCGATAGTAATAAAAACATGCTGCACTATTATGCTGAATTATATCAAACAAACACCATTCCTAATGAATCTTACCCGTTAACGGAGCATATTTTTATATCAAGAAAAGAAGATGAAAATAGTATTCTCAATCTGACCAAACGCGATACCGTTACACCAAAACAGTTTCAGGCCATATCTGGTAGCTTTCTGCTTTCGTCAGTGCCATCCGGAAATTATTATCTGAATATGCAACTCGATAATAAAGATGGCGTGACCCTTATTTCAAAAAGTATTCTCTTTCAAAGAATTAATAACAACCCTGTAACCACATCAGCTTCTAAAGCAAAAGCCGATAGTGTAATGGAAAATGTAACGGTATTTGATATTGGAAAATCATTTACCGCTAAGTATTCATTGCCGCAATTGAAAGCAATAATGAGGATGATATTACCGGTTGCATCTCCAATGGAAGCTCAGGATATCAAAGGATTTTTAAAAAATCCTGATGAAATGTATATGCGTTATTTTATCTACAATTTTTTTCATGCCCGCAATGAAAGTGACCCAGGACAGGCCTGGAAAGAATTTACAGATAAGGTACGTGAGGTCAACAAAATGTACAGCACATCTTCATCTCCTGGCTATCAGTCGGACAGGGGCTATATCTATCTGAAATATGGCAAACCAACTGATATTATAACCGTAGAAAATGAACCGGGATCTTTGCCATACGAAATATGGCAATACAACAGTATTTTGGTTAAAGACCATAAATATTCTAACCAGTTTTTCCTCTTTTACAGACCGGCAGAGATGATCACAGGATTTGAATTATTGCACTCTACCCTTCCGGGAGAGCTACATAATAATGGATGGCGGAGTTATCTATATACAAACGGCACTGCAGGCAATAATTCTAATTCCCGTGCAGAGCAATATCTCAGCAACTATTAACTTTGCTGCTTTATGACAATATCATTTTTTAAATACCAGGGTGCGGGTAACGATTTTATTATAATCGATAACCGTGAGCAGAACATACACCTTTCTAAAGAACAGGTAGCGCAATTGTGCCACCGTCACTATGGTATCGGCGCTGATGGACTCATGCTGCTTGAAAATGCCCAAGGACATGATTTCCGCATGGTATACTACAATTCAGATGGCGGCGAAAGCACGATGTGTGGTAATGGTGGTCGCTGCATCACAGCTTTTGCAAATAAGTTGAACATTATTGATACTGAAGCGGACTTTATTGCTATAGATGGCGCGCATACCGCAACAATAAATGAGGATAATACAATTAGCTTACAGATGCAGGATGTTCCGGAAATAAATGCAAATGGAGGTTATAGCATATTAAATACAGGTTCGCCTCATTATGTGCTTTGGGTAAATGATGTGCAGCAAACGGATGTATACAGCGAAGGCAAAAAAATAAGAAACCAGGCATCTTTCCAGCCGGGAGGTATTAATGTAAACTTTGTACAATTATTCGATGGGAAACTCTGGGTACGTACTTACGAACGCGGTGTTGAAGATGAGACGCTAAGCTGTGGCACAGGAGTTACGGCCAGCGCCATTGCGTCTACCACGAATGCTACAGGAACATTCGAAATACCTGTTAATACTCCCGGAGGCACACTCACAGTATCTTTTACAAAAGATTCATCCACATCTGCTATTGATGTTATGCTCACAGGGCCTGCAAAATTGGTATTTGAGGGGAATTATGAATTGTCTTAAATAGATTTCACGCTCACATAATTTTCAATAGGCAATCTCTTGGCAATAGAGCGCGCAAGGGTCATTTCATCCGCATATTCCAGTTCACCTCCGAATGCTATACCGCGTGCAATAGTAGTAATACGCACCGGTAGATCTTTCAATTGACGGGCTATATAATAAACCGTAGTATCCCCCTCTATGGTTGGGCTAAGTGCCATAATCAGCTCTTCCACTTCTTTTTCCTGCACTCGTGTTTGCAATGTTGATATATACAATTGTTCAGGACCAATGCCATCGAGCGGAGAAAGGATCCCTCCTAATACATGGTATAGCCCATTATACTGCTGTGTGCTTTCGATAGCTATCACATCGCGGATATTTTCTACCACACAAACCTGACTATGATTTCGCGAGCGATTGTCACATATTGCGCATATTGGTCCATCCGACACATTATGGCAAGACGTGCAAAACTGCACTTCATGCCGCATTCGCGAAAGGGCATTGGTAAAGCCATCTACACTCTGCTTTTCCATCTTTAGCAATTGCAGCACCATACGCAAAGCAGTTTTTTTACCTATTCCGGGTAATTTTGAGAACTCCTGCACAGCATCTTCTATCAGCTTCGATGAAAAAATCATTTTTTCTTAACTTTATAAAGCAACGTAATTAGAAAAAGAAATATGTAAAATATTTTCAAACATTCCCAATTCCTAACCCGTCTAATCTTACAAATTTACGTTCCTATAACATAAAAAGCAGGCATTATGGAACAGGAAATTAAATTATTTTTTGTTTGTCGGAAAACTTAAATGGAGTACATTAGCATTACGTTTTAAAATTGTCTTATGAAAAAAAACCTACTATTATTATTAATTGCAATCACTTTTAGCTTTTCGGGGTTTGCCCAAACCACAATGGTATTACAACCCGGAATTGGAGATACTGCCTATTTTTTCAATAATTTTAATTATCAACTAGTTGATACTCTAACTAATCCTGTAATTACAGGCCCTGGTGGTCTGGGGTTTTATACCGGAATGAACAAGGATAACTTAAACGGTTATGCAGAGTGTTATGATCCGGGTGTTGGCACCTTGATAACGGGTGACACTGCATGGCAGATCGTCGGTGTCCTATCTTTATGGTATGGCGATATTACTAGCGGCGCTACCACAGTAACAATAAATGTTTGGCCAATAGATACGTTAACAATAGAAGGACTTGGTACTGGCGATTCTGTTACAGGATATCCTGCCAGCACTCCAATAACCAGTCAGGATGTTTCTGTTACAAGCCTCAATATTGACAATTCTGGTGGTCATAACGACCTGGTTACTCCAATCATGTTTACCACTCCGGCTAATCATGTATTTTATCCATTTTTTGTAGGCTATACAATGACTTATGATTGGAATGCGCTATTAGGGGATACGGTAGCATTACGTTCAACCCACCAAGGCGCAGGAGCTAATGTTACTACCTATTTTTATAATAAAAGTAACAGTTCTGGCACTTATCGTATGTTTCACTCCCGCAACGCTTACAACGATCCAAATTCTATCACCTCAGCCCCCAATACTATAACTGGCTCTACATGGCATGACTTTGCAGTTTCAGGTTTAAAACCATTAAACTTATCAATTGTTCCTATCATAGTACAATACAATGCAACAAGTGTGAATGCTATAACAAGAAACAATCTTACTTTCTTCGGCAACTATCCTAATCCTGCTATAAATAATACAAACATCAAATACTCTCTAAAAAATGGTGCAGATGTAAGTGTATTAGTAATGGATATGACAGGACGTGTTATAAATACAATTAAACAACCATCTCAAACTGCGGGTGAACATATCGTAACTGTACAAACAGCAAATATGCCAGCCGGTGATTATCTCTACGAAGTAACAACTAACGATGGCTCAATGGCCGGTAAGTTTACTGTGGCGAAATAATAAGTTATTATTAAGATTTTTAAGGGTCGCGAATAGCGACCCTTTTTTATTAAGTTTTAGTTTAAAATTTTTATTCTCAGATATTCTAAGAATGACACTGAATATTACGTCTATATATTACTACTCATTAAATGAGTAGAATTTTTTTGTAGAAAATATCAAAACATCGACATTAGCAAATCTTAAAAAAACCTTTATGAAGAAAGCATTACTATTTTTAACTTTTACCGCTATCACTGTGAGCAGCTTTGCCCAATTAGCTGTGGAGAAATTATTACCTAATAACCATGCTACGGTTTCGGTTGCTCCTCAGCAACATTTTAATTTACTTTCCGCTGCCAGAACCACAGGTATTATAACAGTAAAAGACAGTGTATTTTATCCTAAAGATGCTTACCAATTTGTTCCAGACTCAATACTACATTTTTATGTTATAGACAGAGCGCTTCCAATAGATAGTGGTTTTCTCTTTGGTACCAATGCTCTTCTGAATGGGACAACGACAACTTTATTAGGAGCCGCTGAAGCTTACTCATTTAATCATACGGTAGATGCAAATGATACCAGCTGGACCGTTATAGGTGTGATAGGTATTTGGTTTGGTACCGTTGACTCTACATCTACCCATAGCCTTACCTACAAGATATGGAGTATTGACACTAATATAACACCAAGTCCGATAACTGGGCTTGACAGTTTAATAGGCATTCCCGATCAGACTTTAGATAGCGTTAATGTAAATTTTACTGCTTTAAACGTAAATACCGGAAACTATGGTGTGGGTTGGTTTGCAACGCCTATATCAAATCTGCAAACAGGTATATGGGCAGGCTATGAGCTAACAACTCCATGGAGTTCCCTTTCTGGCGATACCATCGTTTTAGGGGCTACTAGTCAACGCGCTTTAGGTACTACCGATAAGAATACTGTTTTTCATCGCAGCGCCGTAGATTCTGCGATATTAGTTCGGGGTGCCTATGAAATGAACTCAACCTGGTATGATTATTCTTACGATTTGGGTTTCAATGGATACCTGGCAATTGCACCTGTAGTTGATATCACAGCAAATCCAGAAAGCGTAAAAGGCATCCAAAATAATAACCTTACATTCTTCGGCAACTATCCTAATCCTGCTACAACCAGCACAAATATCAAATTCTCTTTGAAAAATAGCGCTGATGTAACAGTATATGTTTCTGATATGACAGGTCGTCTTCTGAAAACAGTAGAACAACCCGGTCTTTCTTCCGGCAATCACATCATTACACTAAATACATTTGATCTTGCCGCTGGCAACTATATATATATGGTACGTACCAGCCAGGGCGGTGCAATGGCTTGCAAGCTTACTGTAATAAAATAAGTTTATACCATAGCTTTTAAAAAGGGTCCTTCTCTTCTGGGAAGGACTTTCTTTTTTGATTTAATTTATCAGAGTAATTTTTCATTATTCTTATGCCTTTCGCTATCTCTATTCGTTTTCTTCTCAAAGTTTTTTTCCAGCGCTTCGGTAAGGTCCACCCCAGTCTGGTTGGCAAGACACATGAGTACCCACAGCACATCAGCCATTTCATCAGCAAGGCTTTTTTGCTTATCACTTTCTTTAAATGACTGCTCACCATATTGCCGTACTATTATTCTTGCCAGTTCTCCCGTCTCCTCCATTAAGATGCCAAGATTCGTCAATTCATTAAAATAACGGACGCCAACGCTGCGTATCCATTCATCCACCCTTTGCTGCGCTTCTCTTATGGTAATATTCACAGTAAGTATTTGTTAGTTTACACAAAATAATGGAACTTCCACGTTAATATAAATAAAAGCATCCACACAATGCAGGCATACGCAACGGATATAGACGCTGCACACGCGTTAAAAAGTAGGTTTGAAGCAATACGGAGAGAAATAGCACAGGTAATAGTAGGACAGGAAGATGTAGTAAATAAGCTCCTTATTTCCATTTTATGTAACGGCCATAGCTTGCTGGTCGGAGTACCTGGTCTGGCAAAAACATTGCTTGTTAAAACAGTTGCAGATGTTCTCGACCTTACATTCAAACGCATACAGTTTACTCCTGATCTGATGCCGAGCGATATTACGGGTGCCGAGATCCTGGACGAACAGAGACAATTTCGCTTCATCAGGGGACCGATTTTCGCCAATATCATTCTCGCAGATGAAATAAACCGTACCCCACCCAAAACACAGGCTGCTTTGCTGGAGGCTATGCAGGAGCGCAACATCACTACTGGTGGCACATTGCATAAGCTGCCCGCTCCGTTTTTTGTTTTGGCAACTCAAAACCCTATTGAGCAAGAGGGTACTTATCCATTACCGGAAGCGCAACTTGACCGTTTCATGTTTCAGATCATGCTCGACTATCCAAGTTTTGAAGAGGAAGTAAATATTGTGCGTAACACAACCGGCTCAATGGACGTCCAATTAAAAAAGATCCTTGAAGCTGATACCATTTTATATTTCCAGGAATTGATACGCCGCGTACCCGTACCTGACAATGTATTACAATATGCCGTTGGCCTGGTACATAAAACACGCCCTTCATCAAATACTGCACCTGCGGCAACATCACAGTATATAGCTTATGGTGCTGGCCCCCGTGCTTCTCAATATTTAATTTTAGGAGCCAAATGCAACGCTTTATTAAATGGTAAATATTCCCCCGATATCGAAGATGTACAGGCAATGGCAATGCCGGTGTTAAGACATCGTGTGTTGCGCAATTATAAAGCAGAAGCTGAAGGCATAACCCAGGAAGCATTAATAAAGCAACTCTTATAATCATGGAAAACCTTCAGGAGAAAGCAAACTTTCTTAAAAACGAATATGCCGGAAAGCTCACGCAACTCGATGTAAATGCAGAACGCAAATGGGGCAAAATGAATGTGCAGCAGATGATCGAGCACATGAGCGATTATATGCGTATTGCCAATGGCAGGGATTTGCAGAAATGCGTAACGCCTGAAGATAAGCTACCTGCTATGCTGGCATTTCTCGTTAGCGAAAAGCCGTTCCGTGAAAATACTCCTAATCAGTTAATGCCCGATACCCCATCTTCTGCACGCCATAATAATAAGCAGGATGCAATAACTGAATTGCAATCCGAAATAGACCGCTTTTTTGACGTATATAATGAAGAAAAAGGCATCAGGATCACAAACCCCTTTTTTGGAGACCTTGATTACGATATGCAGGTACAACTGCTGCACAAGCATGCTGTTCATCATTTAAAGCAATTCGAAGCAGTTCTGTAAAGGGATAGACATTATAAATTTTCTTAAAGGTCATATAGTCCTACGTTGTTGCCACTTAGGGATATGACGTCGAATTCCTTGTAATATTATAAATTGCATCCTCTGAAGTAATAATCCACACAAAATCTAATATAATTTTTAGACTTATGTCTGTAACACAATTGAAAAATTACGCCGAGGGAAAATGGGTAACAGCCAAAAACCAGGGCGAACTTTTACATAATGCCATAACCGGAGATGCAATTTATTCTGCCAATAGCGAAGGGCTTGATTTTGGAGCCATGATGCAATATGCCCGCAAAGTGGGAGGCCCGGCTCTTCGAAAGCTTACTTTCCATGAGCGTGGTCGCATGTTGAAGGCATTGGCTATTTATCTGCTTGAAAAAAAAGAATATTTCTATAAAATAAGTACCTATACCGGAGCCACACGCGCAGATTCATGGGTAGATATAGAAGGTGGTATTGGTAATTTATTTTCCTATGCAAGCCTTCGCCGTCAGTTTCCAAACGAACGTTTTTACGTGGATGGAGAAGCCGCAAAGCTTTCTAAAAATGGTACTTTCATTGGTCAGCACATTATGGTACCTCGTGAAGGAGTTGCTATACACATAAACGCGTTCAACTTCCCCGTATGGGGCATGCTTGAGAAAATTGCCGTTAATTTATTAGCTGGCGTTCCTGCAATAGTAAAACCGGCTACACTAACGTCCTACCTCACAGAAGTAGTTTTCGAAGAAATAATTAAATCAGAGATCTTGCCTATTGGCTCTCTACAGCTAATTTGTGGTTCTGCAAGGGGCATATTAGATACAATAGAAAATCAGGACATAGTTACATTTACTGGTTCTGCCACTACTGGTCGCAGTCTTAAATCTCATCCCCGCATTCTTGCAGAAGCTGTGCCATTTAATATGGAAGCTGATTCTTTGAATTGCTGCATATTAGGTCCTGATGTGCATCCTGGCATGCCTGAATTCGATATTTTTATTAAAGAGGTGGCTCGCGAGATAACTACAAAAGCAGGCCAGAAATGTACTGCTATTCGAAGGATTATTGTTCCTGCCGATCGTGTGGAAGATGTTCAGATAGCTTTGGGCAAGCGTTTGCAGGGTACTACTATTGGTGATCCTTCCTTAAAGGATGTCCGCATGGGGCCTTTAGCCGGCATCTCTCAACGTAATGAGGTACGCTCAAAAGTGCAGCAACTGGCAAAATCTCAAAGCATCATTATAGGCGATATAGAACATTTTGAGGTGATTGGTGCAGATAAAGAGAAAGGAGCTTTTCTTCCTCCATTGGTATTTTTAAACACTGAGCCTTTCATAAAAACAGATGTGCATGACATCGAAGCGTTTGGCCCTGTTTCCACTATCATGCCTTATGGCAACATTGATGAGGCAATCGAATTGGCAAGAATGGGCAAAGGTTCTCTTGTCAGTTCCGTAATAACGCAGGATGATGATGTTGCAAAAGAAATAGTTCTTGGTACTGCAACCATGCATGGCCGTATATTAATATTAAATAACGATTGCGCAAAAGAAAGTACAGGCCATGGCTCACCAATGCCTTTGTTGGTACATGGTGGTCCCGGTCGTGCAGGTGGTGGCGAAGAGATGGGCGGTAAGCGCGGCGTATTGCATTATTTGCAGCGCACTGCTATACAAGGCTCCCCTACCACGATCACGCATATCACTAATGTATACCAACAGGGTGGCAGGCAAAACGAAATGGAAGTACATCCTTTCCGCAAATATTTCGAAGAATTACAGATTGGTGATACTTTAATAACCGCGAAACACACAGTCACAGATGCGGATATAACCAACTTTGCAAATGTGAGTGGAGACAATTTCTACGCTCATATGGATGCAACTTCTTTAGAAGGGACCATTTTTGAAAAACGTGTTGCGCATGGCTATTTCATATTGTCAAAAGCGGCAGGTTTATTTGTGGATGCGAAAAAAGGACCGGTTCTGCTAAACTATGGAATTGATGAATGTCGTTTTACTAAACCGGTATACCCCGGAATGACTATAGGTGTAAGGCTTACTGTAAAGGAGAAAGTAGAGCAGGAAAAACGCTCGGAAGAGGACGTTGCAAAAGGAATTGTAAAATGGCTGGTGGATGTATATGATGAAACCGGTGAAATGGTAGCCATTGCCACAATCCTGACTATGGTGAAAAAGAAAAACCAGGAATAAACATAAACTTGTAATTTTTAAGGCTTTAACTTCAAAATCCTGACTTAAATAGGATATTTGCATCAAAATCACACTGCAATGCTTCACACTGAAGGCTACGTCCACAATGAAATAGATCATGGGGTAGCTACAATTGAATTTTTTCATCCATCCAGCAATTCTTTACCCGGTGAAATATTAACTCATCTTGCAAGAACTATAAACGACATTGGTATTGATAATAGGGTCAAGGTTATCATTCTTCGCAGTGCGGGAGACAGGGCATTTTGTGCAGGCGCTTCTTTCGATGAATTGATTGCCATAGAAAATGAAGAGCAGGGTAAAAAGTTTTTTAGTGGTTTTGCTCACGTTATTAATGCAATGCGCAAATGCCATAAGCTCATTATAGGCCGCGTTCAGGGGAAAGCTGTAGGTGGCGGCGTAGGTTTGATTGCAGCTACAGATTATGCCATCGCTACTGAAGAAGCTTCTGTAAAACTAAGCGAGCTTGCTATCGGTATTGGTCCTTTTGTTGTCGGCCCGGCTGTCGAACGCAAGGTCGGCGTAGCAGGTTTCTCTCAATTGGCAATTGATGCTACAGGTTGGCGCTCGGCTGATTGGGCTAAAAAACATGGTCTTTATTCTGAAATACATAAAACCATTGGTGAGCTTGATGAAGCCGTAAAAAATCTGGCTGAACGCCTTGCTCATAGCAGCCCTGAATCTATGGCTCAGCTAAAAAAGATTTTCTGGCACGGCACTGAGCATTGGGATACATTATTATCAGAACGTGCTGCTATCACAGGTCGCTTAGTGCTTAGCGACTTCACAAGAAATGCCATCAATAACTTTAAGGCAAAAACTGTAAAATAAGTCTCAATAAATAAAAAAGAGGTAGTTATATGGCTACCTCTTTTTTATTTCGGTCAGAAATACTTGCTCATATTCATCTACAATATTTTCCCAGTTATATTTCGTTTGTATCTTCTCAATATTATTGTCGAGCCACGCTGAATAAGATTGCTTCGGGGAATTATTTTTAATAATTGCGGCAAGCTGCTTATCATCCGAAAAATAAAAAGCATTTTCACTAAGCACACTTTTATTGAAAACATTATCATGCGCAGCAATTAGACAATTGCATGCCATGGCTTCTAATAACGATGGATTAGTCCCCCCCACAGAATGTCCATGAAAATATAATAGCGAATAATACCGTAGATTATTAATGATGTCTGTATCATAAATGCCGCCTAAAAACCGTACCCCTTCTTTATCCGCGTATTTCTTTTTCAAATAGGCACCATAAGTATTTCCTGTTTTTCCTACCACCAAAAGTGGTTTCTCAGAGGCACTTCGTAGATATCCTTTGATGATTGTTTCAATGTTATTTTCAGGCTCCATGCGGGCGATCAACAAATGATATTGATACGGTTGTATAGAGAAACCGGTAATTAGTTCTTCATTAGGTGTTCTGAATATCTCTGCCCCATAAGGTATAAAAATAGAAGGCTTATTATATATTTCTTTTAAATGCTGCTGTATTCCTATCGAATCTGCAATTAATGCATCTGCATTCAGTGCTGCCCAGCGTTCTGCTTTTTTCAAAAATTGCTGCACATATCTATTATACTTGCTCCGCTTCCACTCCAGCCCATCCATGTTCACAATATTCTTACAGTTCTTCGGCCATATCCTATACCACACACTATTACTTGTATATCCTAATTGCAGAAGAATGTCAAAATTTCTCTTCCTTGCATCTTGTATACAATTCCTGTCGTAAAGAAACTGGCCAAATGTGCCTAGCCTGTCTTCCGGGTCTTTGCAATGTATAATATGGACACCGTTCCATTCACTATCCCTATACTCATGGCTATTCGAATTATATACCCAAACCTCATGCCCCCTTTTTAGCAGCCCTATCGCCAGGTATTCGGCACATTGCTCAAAACCGCCATACCTGTTGGGTATGCCTCGTGTACCAAGGATGCCAATTTTTATAGAAGAAGCCATTAATTAAAATCTGCTCTAAAAAACTATTTTTTATTCAAAACCTGGTTATACGCCGCCATTGTTTCTTTTGCTGCTTGTTCCCATGTATAATGTTTTAGAATGTATTCTCTGAAGTCATTGTTATATGGTGCATTAAATGCCTTATCTACAGCGGCCTTTATAGAAGCTGTATCATCCGGATTGCAATACCATGCATTATCTCCAAAATAATCTCTTGTATCACCCATATCTGTCACTACAATATTACATCCCATTACCGCAGCTTCTAAAGAAGAAAGCCCCGTCGTTTCAAAATAGCTGGGAAGCACATGCACTTTTGCATTAGCATAGGCCGTATATAGTGCTTCATCTTCCAGCCAATCCTTCACAAATATATTTGCTGCTGCCTCATGAACACATTGCTGATAGTAAACCATATTATTTGGTGAAGGCTTTCCATGAATAAATACCTGATACTGTGTGTTATTTAATGCACGTATTAATCCCAATTGATTTTTTCGGCTTTCTATTCTGCCCATACACAATACTGCATTTTTATATTCCGCATTTACAGGATATTGTTTTTCTGTTAACCGCTTATCAATCCCATTAGGGACTATCCTATAGCTGCCCGTTACTTTGTATCTATCAGTTAGTCTCTTGTATTCGCTTTCTGAATTAGGCAATAAGCAGGATGCATTTTTTATTACATAGCGAATGGATTTGGTATGCCCCCACCATATGTATTGCTTGCTCACTATCTGCTCTCCATTTTTTATTGCCCTTGCCAACACTTTCAGATATTCAAGCGTCCCATCCGAAAATACTTTCTTCACCACACCTCTCAAGCCATATGTTTCACTTTTTATGTTACCGTATTCTACAAATATGGTAGAAACCACATAAGGCTTCCTGGATGATTTTATATGTTTGATAATATCTGCAGGCCTTATTATATTGAAGAAATGCAGTAGGTCATATAGATTATAATCTATTTTTTGGTTACTGAGAAAAACATCTACACCAACTCCCATTTCACGTAAATACTGTGCGGTAAGTTCTATTTGTTTTGTATCTCCCCCGGCTGATGTATATAACGTAGCACGCGATATAAAGGCTACCTTCATATTTACTTTTTAGTGAAAAATTATTTTTTGAAGCTTCTGTAAATAGCCTCAATAAAACTCTGCGGTAAAAAAGATATCAAATATAGTAAGTATGGCTCTCTTTTGCCCGGCATAATAGATATTGCCTTGCGCAGGTGTTCACGCGCTTTTACAGGTTGGTGCTGGTTCCATAAAAACTTTTTGCCTATCATACTATAATAAGCGGCATCTTTAAACTTTTTAAAATCCTGCTCTTTTAATATTTCCCTTAGTTCCTCCTCATCCTTTTCATTTACATGGCCATTTCGTATGGAACGGTATTTGATTTCATTAAACCTGGAGCCACGCCATTTTTCATCTATGGTTACCGATTCCGGGTTAAAACGGTGTTTGATCAATGGCTTTGAAAGATTAGCCACTTTCCCATGATCAAAAAAATGCGTCCAGAATAAGTGGTCTTCAAAATGTATCGCTCCCTTAGGATACCCTCCCAGTTTCATCGCAACGTCTTTTACAAACATTACGGTCGGATGATCGAATGGTATTTCATGACGTATCTTTTTATGAAGAGTATTTGTTTCATAAGCTGGTGGTTGCCATTCATAGAGGAAATGCCCCTCTTTGTCTATATAATCAGAAGCTCCACCCAGGAGTACATATCCGGGATGCGATTCAAAAAATTCATATTGAGCAGCCAGCCTGTCCGGATAGCAAATATCATCCGCATCAAATCTTGCTATGTATTTTCCCCTTGCCAGTTGCAATCCATAATTCAGCGCTCCAATTACACCCTTATTTTCTTGCGTATAGGATCTTATTCGCTTGTCCTCATACGATTTTATTATCCTTTCAGTATTGTCCGTAGAGCCATCATTTATAATAAGCAATTCAAACTCTGTAAATGTTTGGGACAAAACGCTGTCTATAGCCTGCCTTATATAATTTTCAGCATTGTATGCAGGCATCAATACAGTTATAATGGGTAACGATTCACTCATTTCAATGCTAACCTTTCTTTATTGGCCATAATATCAATTTCCATCAGCAATTCATAAAATATCATTACACACAAAGGTTCAAACATATAATCGAAAAAAGAAAACGCAATTATTAATAATGTGACCCAAAGACCATACGACCAATACTTTCTTTCTTTGAAATAATATCCAAAATAAAAAAGAATAAATATCAATCCTCCTATTATACCGTATTCCCCCAATATCTGGCTGTAAATGCTGTTGGGCCAATTATTGGTTTGAGATAAATACTCCGGTTTGTCAGACAGTCTCACAATATGTATCAATCTGTGATTCGCGGCATACAAAGGAGAACAATAAAATGGCAATACCTGTGTAAATATCCTGCTCGAATCCAGCCCAGACATTCTTTGTGCTGTAAGCGATGAAAAATTTGTAGTGCCTGCCCCTATAAGAAAGGATTTCACTGAATGTAGCAGGTAATCATTTGTTTCAACTATGGATAGCTTTTTACCTTTAAAATGCTCTACATATCTCTTCGTCACGTCTTTTTTCCAGGCCCAATCACTTGAATCATTGATATATATGGTTTGCTTTAGTTTTTCTTTTTCATATCTATTATAATTAGTTTGGTTTGCCATGGCTGTATTTTTCATCATCAGCCTTTCAATAGTATATTTTATGTTTTCCGGCGATACAAGACCATAAAACACAATTGTACCGAGAAACAGAAAAAATATAAAAAATAAATTCCCCTTAGTTGGTAAGAAGTTTTTAATAAGTGATGACTTACTGCTCCTGCCGTACCTTATGCCAAGCAACAATATACCTGCCAAAACAGCAAAAAATATTATTATCCCGGCATTCCCAAATACCAGTAACATACTTGCAACCGAAACCGCTGTAAAAAGGATATTTTTCCTGAAAATAAAAAACATCGCAAGCAGTGCGCTCACCATTAAATTATTATACGCATTCCCCATAAAAATGCCATATATGTGATCCCCGGTCGACATCCCGTATGGAAAGCCAAGTCCTTTATATGGATTTAGCTTACCTGTCAATATCATTATCTGTATCAATTGATAGACACAAGCGGCAAAATTGAGCAATGTAAATACCTGTAGTGTTCTGGATACTGTGCCCGTTCCATATTTTTCCAGGCTTAGTTTAAATTGATGATATGCTAAAAAACATAACACCCAAAATAGATTCCCAATTGCAAAAGCAACTAAATATTTTTTTGAAAAATCCTGGTTTAAAAAAAGATTGACAAAGCTTATCAGTATGATGATCTGAAAAAATCTCGGGATCCTATTTAAACCAAATTTTAAATTTGGTCTGAGAATGTATATGGCAATGAGCGCAATTATTTTCAGGCTGAGTATCGCCTGGTTTGTAAATAATACCAGGAAGACCAATAGTAGCCAGTCTATATTTTTCTGATACTTTTTAGCAGGATTCATAGGTAGTACCATTAATGATAGATTTATAAAATAAAATAGTTTCTCGGGTCGTAACTTTTATATCAAATTTTTCTTTGGCAAGCCTGTAGCCATTCTCTCCTAATGTTTGCGCTTCATCAGTATGTTGCAATAAGTGTATAACTCTCTCTGCTATCTGCTCAGTATCATCAGGATCTATTATATAGCCGTTTACACCATCTGCCATCAGTTCCGGCCCTGCCGCGCGATTAGTATTTATCACAGCATCACTGCATAATATGGCTTCCAGCGCTGCAAGCCCAAAGCTTTCTACATACGATGGAAACACTGCAATGCTGGCCTCGGAAAGTTGCCTATACACTTCTTCTTTCGAAACGTGCCCTTTAAAAATCACACTGCCTTTTGCTCTCTCGTTCAGCCTCGATTTTACCCTCTCTATTGGCCCTTTGCCTAATATATATAGCTCTGCTTCAGGCATTTTTTCATTTATTATATTCCACGCTTCCATTAGTTTATAAATACCTTTGCTCTCTACCAGCGTACCTGTAAATATTACCCTACCCGGTATTTTAGATATACCTTTCACTGATATTCCTGTATTTATTCCGTTATACAGCACAGGTATCTTTTTGTTATAATCAAGATATTCAGCCGTTTTTTTTGCTGCGTATTTACTTACACTTACTACTGCTGTGGCTTGTTGCAGCAAATCGTGCTCCATTTTCCATATTTGCGCCGGTAGCTTATTTCCTGTTTCCTTTCTTATAAAAGTTGTTGAGCCATGCAGCTTCACAACTATCGGTACAGATAACTTAGGGAAAGGAGTATACTTGGTACAGTAAAGCATGTAATCATTAAAATCCGGCATCTCTACCAACTCTATATTATGCTCCTTGATAAGGCCTTCCAGGAAAGCGCGATATTTCTTTATGCTGCGGTTTATATCTTTTTGAAAGATACCCGACAGAAACATGACTTTATACGCCGCTCTTACCGTCAATGATTCTTTATCTGCTAATAACCTCGTATCTAATCCTCTCCTGAATCTATATACCTTTACTCCCATGTCCTCAAATTCATCTTTCTGCCCATATCCCCATTCATAAAATCCCGCTACTATCACTTTATGGCCTTGCTGCACCATTTCACGTGCCAGTAGCTGAACAGCAGTGCCTATACCGCCATGCCTGCCCGGTGGGTATTCATCGCACAGGTATAAAATATTCATTTCCTAAAATACAGTTTCAACAATTGTAAATGCTTATTGCCAATTTGTTGCAATACTACTGATATTATGCTGTATAGAACAACTGCGATCACCAGTCGCACGATAATTATATCACTAAGATAGATAGCAGCAATGTAGGCTGTCGTTGCAATTATTACAAAGCCAACAAATGACCGGTACGATAAAAGCATGATATCTTTTATCAGCCGGTAATAGCCTATTACCTGGATGCTACTGCTTATCAGGAATGCTATTGCAGCTCCTATTCCCCCGTATATGGGTATCAGGATAAGGTTCAACACTATATTAGTGATAGCTGTTATTACTGTTACCTTCGATACCGCTCTGTATTTTCTACCCGCAAACGATAATGTCCATAGCAGGTTGATAAAAAATTGCAAAGGGATACATAACGACAAAATGAAGAATTCCACCGCATTCGAGCTTCCATATTTCCCATGGGTGATCCCCCCTATCCATCTTGCCCATACTATATTCAGGCACAAAGTCATAAAAACGGCAAAAAACATCTCAAGAGCAAAGAGTTGATTAATGTGGTTTTTAGTAGTGTCACTTAGATTATTACCTGTAGCAAGCCGCCTGGCAAACTTCGGCAATATTATAGGAGCTATTATCAATATTGGTAGCCTGGCTATTTCATACGCGCGATATGCAAAACTATAATCTGCAGTTACTACTTTAGTGCTGATGATCCCAAGCAGTATCCAGTCCATTCTCGAAAGACTGCTATCAAAGATCACTGCTATATATTGCGGTAAAGATTCCTGGAAAAGCTTTTTATAAGCGATAAATTTAAAATACCATCTGAAATTGGTTTTAGCAGTTATATAGATTAATAAGGCTGTTAGCTCAAAAACTGCGCACCCAACCAGCACTAACGCCACACTTATGATTGACAGTTTGTTACCGCGTATTAATAAAATTGTTATCAGGAGCTTGCAGATATTGCTGATAAGGGCAATAGCTCCAAATGGGCCAAATCTTTCCTTGGCATTCAGAAATTGCCTGAAAGGCACACTTATATATACTATAGCCTGTACGCTAAAAAACCATATCAGGTAGTGATAAGAACCATCCTTGTCCTTTAAGGCAATATTAATAAATAGTAGAAAGGAAAATGCTACTAACGAGGTGATGACTGCATGAAAAAGATAAGCTGCTGCAGCCCAGTCTGAGCTTTTAGATACTGCAATTCTCCTCACCATTACTTGTTCCATGCCACAGCTAAGCATGGTAATAATGAACATAGATACAGCATTGGCCCAGCTTATAATGCCAAAGTCTTTCTTATCCAGGTATACCGAAATGATATAAAAGAAAACGGTACCTAATATTTGAACGGATATAGCCTGAAGACTTGAAGAAAAAAACTTTTTTAAAAGACTATTTCTCACTAATGATGGATAACGCAGGTGGTAGCGGGTAAAGTTACTATTAATTTAATTAGATTTGCAAGCATGGTAAAAGCAAGTTGGCTACAAAACTTATTGTACTACCTCCTGTGCATTTTAGCTTTTACCATCCCGATGCCATTTATTTATAGCGCATTATCAATTATTGCTATCTCTTTCATTTGGCTGTTACAATTCAATCTCAAAACTACTATTGCCAATCTAAAGCAAAGAAAAGAGCTATGGCCCTGGTTTATCTTTTTTATTCTTCATGCTATAAGCTACTTCTATAGCAATGATAAACATCAGTCTTTATTCGATCTCCAGACAAAGCTAAGTTTTGTCATATTGCCCATTATCATAGGTGCAGGCATGACTCTTTCGAAAGAGTGGCTTGAAAAGATATTTTTGTTTTTTGTCTGCAGCCTTTCAATTCTATCTGTTTATTGCATCAGCAGGGCTATCACGATCTGGTTTCAAACTGGCCACACCGATCAGTTCTTTTATCATGCCCTGGTCCATGGCCTCGATGCAAATGCAGTATACCAATCATGGTATGCGCTGTTTTCTATTTCCATGCTTCTGTTTTTCCCCTGGCACAATAGATTTCTGACAAAGCGTTGGCTGAAATATATATTACTTATCCTGCAAATAATATTTTTCATTCTTTTATCCTCACGAACGCTGATTGTCATTTTCTTGTTATTGGTCTTGCTTTACGTGAGGAAAATATTTATCACAAAAAAATTATCCGCCCTTCAGTTAACAACCACTATTGTAACCATTTGTCTCCTGGTGACGAGCTTGTTTGCTACCCAAAACCCAATAAAAGAACGATATATAGAAATATTGAACAAAAATCTTCATGCAGCCTGGCTAAAGAACTATACTAATGATAATAATGAGTTTAGCAATCTAACTCTCAGGATATTTCTATGGCGGGTAGCATTCGAGAACATTCAGGAGCATGATCTTTGGTGGGCTGGTTGCGGCAATGGTGATGTGTCTGAATTGCAAAACAAAAAAATAGAGGCCTATGGTCTCGATCCTATCCGTAGGGGCGATTTACAAAATGTAAATCTGCATAATATGTGTTTTCAGTCGCTTATAATGCTTGGCATTCCCGGATTAACATGTTTTTTATTCATCATAATATTGCCATTCTTTTATTTAAAGCATATCAAATATAAATATTTATTTTTTATATTTAATTTTGTCTCTTTATTGTTCATGCTGCAGGAATCCGCATTCCAAACGCAGGCAGGCATTATATATTACACTTTTTTTTCGCAGGTATTTTGGTGTTTTTATTTTACAAATAAAGATTTTAATACTATAAAATCGACCTGACCTCGAATTTTAAAAATTATTTATCACCTTTGCACCAATTTTTGACACGATTTTTGCTGTAACTATATAAATCAAAAACCCATCTTTTTTTTTGTAATGGAACAACCAATTATAATAAATATTCCAACGGAGAGAAGACAGCGGCCTGCCGCTCCTCTATCTGACATTACAGAAATCCGTGAAATGTTTTGGGAGATAAATCAAAGATACATGGTTTATCAGCCGCCAGCTTATTATTATACTATTAAGCGCACAATGGACCTTGTTATTTCTACATTGTTTATAATATTCGTTTTATCATGGTTGTTTCCGCTGATCGCATTGCTGATTAAGTTAACATCCAAAGGTCCGGTTCTATTTATACAAAAACGCACAGGCACAAAAGGCATTGAGTTCGATTGCTTTAAGTTTCGCACCATGTATGTAAATGATGATGCTGATACCAGGCAAGCCTCTGCCGATGACAAGCGTATTACACCTATTGGCAAATTCCTTCGTATTACCCACATTGATGAAACACCACAGTTTTTCAATGTATTATTGGGAGATATGAGTATTGTTGGCCCTCGTCCACACATGTTGTATCACACTCGTTATTATGCACAGCGCATTCCATATTACAATCTTCGTCACGAAGCTCAACCCGGTATGACCGGTATGGCGCAGATAAAAGGGTATATTGGTGAGATAAGCATGGAAAGAGAGCTGCGCAAACGCGTGCAATGGGATATTTATTATTTAAAGAATCGTAGCATTTTACTCGATGTAAAGATCCTGTTTACCACATTAATGCACGTTGGCGCAAAGGCTTTGCGTATGTTCTTCAGAAGGAAAGATTAAAACTTTTATTTTAATCTTTTCATAACCCGGATTATCTTTTTTTTCCGTACTTTTTCCTTCTAAAAGAGTTCTATGCCTGTTATTATCACCGCTACTGATTTCTCAGATGTTGCTGACAAAGCCGTTAATTACGCATGCAGGTTTGCAGGTGAGCATGGTGCTTCGGTCACAGTCTTGCATTCATACATAGTCCCTGTCACATTCAGCGACACCCCAATGCCTGCAATGCCCATAGAAGATGGCCGCCAGATTGCGGAAACCAGCATGAATACCTATATAAGCAAGCTGGTGGGCTCTTTTCCCGATATAGAAATTACAGGCAAAGTAATATACGGCGACATAATAGATACCCTTGAAGAATATACAGAGGAGGAAAAACCCTGGTTAATAATATTGGGCAATAATCAGGAAGATTCTTTGTGGCTCGGCAGCACAGTATTAAGCGCATTAAGACACCTTCATTATCCTGTAGTGGCCATTCCACCGGACGCAGTTTATAGACCGGTAAAAAAGATTTGTCTTGCCTGCGATTACACGCATATTACTTCCGCATTTCCAACGCAGCAGTTGTTAGACCTTGTTATAAATACAAAGGCTGAATTGCACGTACTTAATATAAACTACACATCAGATGCCGATCCTGCTGTAAAACAGGAAAGTAAGGAATTGCACGCCTTACTAGACTCAGCACAGCCGGAATTTCATTTTGTTGATAACCCGAAGATTGATGAAGCGATACAGCAATTTGTAGAGTCTAATCACATGGACTGGCTGGTTGTAATTCCGCAAAAGCATTCGTTTTTCGATGGGCTGTTTCATAAAAGCCATACCAAGGCTATGATACAGATGAGTCACATCCCGCTAATTGCTTTACACAATAACGAATAAGCTGTTTCTAATGATGAGGGGATGATTGCGCCTTATCGCTGTCTTTTTTCCGCGACTTGATAAAATTAATGATCAGTTTGGCCGCTGCTTCTATTGCTTTCCATTTCAGGTAGCCTGTCACAAATCCTATTAGGAAGGACTTGAAAACATTTTTGTGTGGTTCTTTGTTGGCTCTATATTCTTCTTTGGCTTTTTTCTTATTCCTCCTGCTTTTGAAAAGACCCATCAATGGTCCCGCTAATGCTATCCCTTTTTCCAGGCCTGATTCTGAAGATAATAGACTGCTTATTACAGAAAAAATACCCTTCGAAGATTTTTTTGAACCCAATTGGATCTTTGGAAAAAAATCCTCATCCTCAGTTTGTTTTTTTATATAACTGAGTATCTGCTTCTCACGCTTTAGATCTTCCAGGCCATTTAGTCTCTTAGGATACAGTCTCATAAAAAGCTTTTATGATTGCTTTTTCTCATTTTCATCCTCTTCATCATTTTCAGTGAGGATACGGATGAATAAGCCGGTAAACACTTTTATTATTGGCTTTCTCAATGCAAAAGCTATTAGCAATAATACCACATACGTGCCTATAGCCATAAAAAACCCAAGAACACGCGAACCATTTGCTAATACCGTGTACCATTCTGCAAGCCCAAATCCAAGAAATATCAGGATAGCAAAGAATATAAGCAATGCTATCATGGTAAACATCATATGGCTCAAAATAGTAGAAGTGCGCTTTATAAAATTGATTTGGATCAATCTAAGGCGCACTTCTGCATATTGAGTTATTTTATCTTTCCACTTATTGATAAAATTCATTGGGATAGCCAATTAAGCATTGTAGATCTCTTCTTCCAGATCCTCTCCTTTCTTCGCAAATTTCTTTTTCAGGCTGTTGAAGTTGTCTTTCAGCTTGTCCATTGTTTCCTGGCGTGTGTCTTTATCAGTGGCAAGAATATAACCAACGGCTGCGCCTACTGCAGCACCGATCAATAATGTAGCAACGGTTTTACCAGTGTTTGCCATAATTAATATGTTTTTGTTTATCAATGATAGATGTCTCTTACAAAGGTAATAAATATCGTGCCATATTCTTTTGGTGGCAGGATTTTAATGAAACGATAAATAATGGCAGTTTTCAAAAAGATAACTGCTTCATACAAAAGACCATATCAGCAAATGGGCCTTATTAACGCAGACAAGCTGAAACAATATTTATTACTGGCAGCTATTATTGCATTAGCTATTGTACTTGGCTGGCAGTTGCACTCTTATATCCCCGGCTTCCTGGTAGCTACTACTCTATATATTCTTATGAGGAAGTATTATCTTAGGCTTACAATTATCAAAAACTGGAAAAAAATACCCACTGCTTTGCTGTTTATTTTTATTGCCCTGATCATCATCGGCCTCCCGGTAGTGCTATTGCTACAACTGCTTATCCCTAAATTTCATCAATTCATCTCCGATCCCTCTCAGCTCAATAACAGTATCAATGTTGTTATCAATCATGTACATGAATATTTTCCGCAGATTGATGTGAGCAAGCAACGGATAAGTGGGTTGATGAAAAGTTTAGCCTCTTCCTTACCTACCTTTTTGGGCGCTACTTTCGAGACCTTGCTTAATCTGCTCCTTGCATTTTTCTTTCTTTTCTTTATGCTTATTGATGGCAGAAAAATGGAACATGCCATACAGCGCTTCCTGCCATTAAAAGGCGAAAATGTAGATAACCTTTGGGAAGCTACGCGCATCATGGTAGTGTCAAATGCTATTGGCTTGCCTCTTATGGCGGCTATACAAGCAGTTACAGCCACTATCGGATATCTTATTTTCGGCGTTTCCGATGCTTTGTTGTGGGGTATTGTTACCGGCGCTTTTTCTTTATTTCCTATCGTCGGCACATCTCTTGTATGGATACCTATCTCAATTTTTCTCTTCGCAAACGATCAGCCCGGCCAAGCCATTGGCGTATTGGCCTATTCCTCTATAGTAATTGTTAACCTCGACCATTTAATGCGTTTCACGCTTCTGAAAAAAATAGGCAATGTTCATCCTATTATAACAGCCTTAGGTGTATTGGTGGGTGTGCCATTATTTGGGTTTATGGGTTTCATATTCGGCCCGTTGCTTATTTCCTACCTGTTTCTATTACTTGAGGTTTATCGTATCGAATTTACTTACCGTCCTGCCGATGAAAAAGAATATATAAACCCTCCCGACAATCCGTAGTTAGCTATTTCTGATAATACTTGTTTGTCTGGATATATTCCATCACCGGATCAGGTACAATATATTTTATCGATTTTTTGTCCTTTATCAGTTTCCTGATAAATGTAGATGATATTTCAAGTAGCGGCGCATATAGCAATGTTATATCAGCTCCATGCCTTTCCTTTATTTCAAATCCCGGCCTGCTGTATACTATAAACGGATATTGGCTTACCAGTTGTTCATAATTTTTCCAGCGATGTATATTCTGGAAGCTGTCAGAACCCATAATAATAGAAAAACGCTCCAACGGGAATTTCTCGGTGAGGTAAGTAAGGGTATCTATTGTGTAAGATGGTTTGGGCAGATGAAACTCCACATTGCTTGCCCTGAATTTCGGGTTATCTTCTATCGCAAGGTTTACCAGGTGCAATCTGTCATATTCGTTTAGCAATGAATGAGAATCCTTTAGAGGATTATGAGGAGATATTACAAACCATATCTTATCTATTTCGGTATTCTCAATTACATAATTAGCGACGATTAAATGACCCGTATGTATAGGATTAAAGCTGCCGAAATACAACCCGATATGCATGCCGCAAAACTAATAAAAAGCACCTAACGGTTTGGGATGGGAATAAGTTTATTCAAAAAATAATACGCAGATTAACTAATTATTCAAATAGGAAGAAAGTAATTTCCTACTGGTATACACAATATATTTTATATAAATTTGAGATGATCGTTAGTTCTTCAAAATAAAAATCATTAGAATGAAACCTATATTAATAACCTTACTTCTGACGCTACTAATAATTGCCTCTTCATGGAATAATGATAGCTGTAAAAACATCAGAAACGGATCATTTGAATCGGCTTTTGTCAAAAGGAAAGGCTATAAAGGTGTTATGGTACGGCATGATAGCATACAACTTGAAACCATAAATGGAAAATTGGGTTGGGACACTTGCATATATCAGGTTAAATGGCATCCTAATTGTGAATACACATTAAAAGTGATATATAGTAATTTTTTAGATGAATCACCTTTCAAACTTGGAGATAGCATTAACATTTATATAGATAAGATAATTAACGATAATGAAATTATTTATCATTCGATTTTTAAACGCTATCCAGTTGTTCATGATACCATGTGGAAATTAGATGATAGTCATGTAAATATTCACTAAAGTGGGATATCGACTAAATATGAAGCATCTAATATTGTTTTCGTCAGCACTAATTTTATCTATAGCAAGTAATGGCCAAAATCATTCAATGGCTCTTAAGCTAACAATATCTACACATGAGTATAAGTTTAAAATTGGTGCCAATTACATACCACTTGATTTTGAATTAAAAAACGTGGGTAAATACCCTATAACTACACCATGGTTGCCGGTTGCATTGCCGGTAGTAGACTCTTTTTTTATTGATGAAGGAGAAATATATTTCAAGATATACAATAAAGGAGTAGAGGGGCAAGACACAAATGCATTGTTTGATCCATATAAGCCAGATGTGGGAATATTACCTGATGTTGATAATCGATGCACAATACAACCTAATAAAGAAAGAAAAACAACGTTGAGAATGGTGGATTTTACTGAAAAAAACAAGTCGGTCGATATAGCATAACCGCAATTTATATAGTAAGACTAAAAAATGGCTATTACATACAAAAATCCAACGAAATAGAAATTGAGTTAGAAAATTAAATGTAGTGTATGATTAAGCATAACTTTCTTTTTGTGATTCTTGGATTTGTTATTATAGTAGCTTGTAATAATAATAACATACCACAATCTAAATTGCTT
>DATNFP010000184.1:0-24314 GCA_035606335.1 Flavipsychrobacter sp.
AAAAGAAACAGAAAAGCCACCTGAACAAAAGGAACTGGAAAATGCATCTGCAGGTATTAAAACCCAGGCTGGTGATGTGCATGGTATAGATCCGGGTATTGTTGATAAGCCAGGAACTGGTACTGGTGTTGTATCTGCACCACCTCCACCACAGATATTTACTTACGTTGAGCAAATGCCTCAACCATCAGTTGATATAAATGCTTATCTCAGCAAAAACCTTCACTATCCGGATGCTGCCCGTGAAAACAATATTGAAGGCCGTGTAATATTACAGTTCGTTGTCAATGAGGATGGTGTAGTTTCTGATATACAGGTAGAGCGTGGTATAGGCGGCGGTTGCGATGAAGAAGCAGTTCGTGTACTGAAAGCTATGCCGCCCTGGAAGCCTGGCAAGCAAAATGGTAAAGCCGTTAAGGTTCGCTATAATTTACCGATTTCCTTCAAATTGGAGTAACAGATTAATATAATAATAGTTAAACGGGTTATCCATTGGATAGCCCGTTTTTATGAGTGGTTGAAGCAATTACACTTTTATAATGCGAGCAATTTAATATGTCTATCTCTGCATTTTTGTTTTAGTTTGCTTAATAAATCCTGCTGGGATGCTGTATGCGATTGTTGATATTGAAACTACCGGAAGCTATGCTCTGGGTAACGGCATCACTGAAATAGCCATCGTAATTCATGATGGTGTAAAGGTTCTCAACTTTTATGAAACATTAGTAAATCCTCAAAGACCAATTCCTATTTTCATTCAGTCGTTAACAGGCATTACCGATGAAATGGTAATAAATGCGCCTGTTTTTGAAGAGGTAGCTTCACAGGTGTTCGAGTTGTTGCAGGATAAAGTCTTTGTGGCGCACAATGTAAATTTCGATTATTCATTCGTAAAACATCATCTGCAGCAAACCGGGCATATTTTAGATTCCCGTAAGCTATGTACTGTAAGGCTTTCCCGAAAAATATTACCGGGATTAACAGGATATAGCCTTAGCAAATTATGTCGCCAGTTAGATATTAACCTTGCCAATCATCATAGAGCGGGAGGGGATGCACTTGCTACCGCGCAATTATTTCAGCTTCTTTTGGAGAAAGATGAGAACAACGTGATAGCGGCAATGCTCAAGGGCAGAAATAAGGAACAATATTTGCCACCGCATTTACCCGTTGAACAAATAAATAATTTACCTGCATCGCCCGGTGTTTATTATTTCTACAATGCCAAAGGGAAAACTATTTATGTGGGCAAGGCTGTAAATATTTTTAAACGTGTCAAAAATCATTTTTCAAACAATAAACCTAACAAACAAAAGCAGGATTTTCTTAGGGAAATATTTAGCGTCAGTTACAAAGAATGTGCTACGGAGCTAATGGCGCATATTTTGGAAAGTGCGGAGATAAGGCGGTTATGGCCGGTTTATAATCGCAGCCAAAGGGGATACCTACCCCGGTTTGGATTGTTTATATATGAAGATCAGCAAGGTTTTAAGCGTTTTGCAATAGAAAAAAACAAATACTATTATAAGCCATTATATACATTCAATTCTATTGCAGAAGGCCATCATTGGCTACGGCAACTGATCACTGAATTTGATTTATGTCCTCGTCTTTGCAACCTGGCAAAAGTTGCGGATTGTAGCGATAATAATGAAAGCAATACAACGCCTGGTGAATGTAATGTGCATAATAATATACTTAATTATAATCAGCAAGTTGACAAGGCTGTAGAATGGATGCAAAAAAGCCTCCCGACATTTGCATTGGTAGATAAAGGGATTTATGATAACGAACAAAGTTGCATCCTTATAAAAAGCGGAAATTTCTACGGTATGGGTTATATCAATGATGGTCAGCAATTAAATGATATCGAAATCCTTGAAAAGCAATTAGAGCGACTGCAGGACAACGATTATATCCGCAACCTTATTTACAAGCATGCAAATACTTTCCCGGAAAAGTGTGTTTCGTTTAGTTAATGTTTCTATTGTGCCAGCCAGTATTTCCTTAGCAACCATTCTGCAGTAGCAAATAAAAGTATCAGGAAGAAGTACCATTTCCAGTCTACAAGAGGAACTGTTTCTGTATTTGTTTGTATTACAGGTTTTATATTCTGGTTATGGATAATGCTATCGTACAGAGAACCGATTTTATTACTCGGAACTAATGAGCCATTATATTTTTTAGCTAATCCATATAGCAATGGGTAATCAGCACCGGTTTCCATTAGTTCAAGCGGGATGCTTTCTACCACAAAACTGCCGTTGACCATATAAGATTTGCCTTCATAGGTAACGCGTGCATTATAAGTATAATTGCCTCCTGCCCACACACCAATATTCAAACGGTATGCGCTTCCCGAACGCTCGAATGAGAAGCTTTGTTTATGGCCTGCGCTATCCATAATGGTAAATTGCGCATCAGGTGTATTGATCTGTTCATTATTATGATTCAACAAGTAGGCATTTAATGTTATCGGTTCCTGGTCGCTCCATACATATTTCGGCAATACTGCCTGGAAAGGCCGCTCATTACTATTTGCAGATAAAAACGAAACTGTCTGCCTGATACATTCATCTATTACATTATGTTGGTTAAAGTTTTTGTACTCATATACCCGCCAGCGCCAAAGGCCTTCACCCATCAGCATAGCCATTGGGGTGGTACCTTGCTGCAATACCCATAAAGGAGTTGTTTTTGTACCGACTACTTTCTGAGTAAACAGAACATTGGCATTAGGAGTCACCTGTATATTGCCGATAGGCACCGACAATGGAGGCATTTTATCTAATACAGCCTGTACATTCTGAGGTAATGTAAAAATGCCAAAGGCTGTATTGTAATCAGCAAGTACATCATGAGTTGCAGCCGGATTCACATTTATTGTGGCAAACTTTTGCAACTGGCTTAGTGCTGTAATATTTGTTTGCGAGCCAAGAATAAACCACATTGGCTTTTTTACAGACATTAGCTCACGGGTCACGTTACTGTTTTGCGATGGTAGATCATGTAATATAATAACCTGATAATCGTCCAATGATGTGGGGAAATTATCTGCCGTTCTTATTGTTATCTTATAGCTTTCTAATCCACTCAGAGCATCTTTAATAGCATCCACATCAGGATGGGGAGCCGCTGATGCGATCAATATATTTTTCTTTTCATCTACTACTTCTACAAAAACATCTTTATGATTATTGGTAATATTTTTTTCACCATCAGCTTCAGGAGCGCTTATTACATAATGATGTAATCCTGCTTTCTGAGCTTTTATAGTAAAAGAAACCGACCTGTCGTACCTGTCTGAATTAATAGATAAAGGAACGTTCGATAACATTTCACCATTCTCTTTCAATTGTATATTATTGCTATACCCATTGCAAAGCATGGCAATTATATCGGCCCTTATTTCGAATTGGCTATTTAATGTTACTACCTTATTACTATAAGTCTGTGTTACACGGAGATCTTTTTGAATAACGCTGTCGCCTAAGGCAACGGAATACAAAGAACTATGCAATGGGAGTTGCTGATACAATGGATTTACCCCCTGATTAAAACGCCCGTCAGTAGCCAATATCACAGCACCCAGGTTTTGAGCGCCAAAAAATTCCTGTACTCTTGATAATGCGCTTGCAATATCTGTAGTCTGTTGCCTGTATTTAAAAATGCTGTCTGTTTGTACTGTGCCGCCAAACCCCCATTTTACCACATTGTATTTGTCGGATAGTTCGCTCATTAGCCGTTCGGCATCTGTTCTGTATTTGGTGCTATCGTTGCCTAACGCTATTGATATAGATCTTGAGTTATCCTGTAATAATAGTATTACCGGCTTTTGTATCTCATTTCGGGTTATTGTAAATGTGGGTACCAATAGCAATAACAGTGTAAGAAATACTACAATGCTACGCAATAATGCTGTAAGCCAGGGGTAGGGAACTTCTCTTTTTCTATCTGCTGTATATACCCAATACCCTGCAGCCAGTGATAAGATTATAGCTATAAGCCAGAATATCCAATGCATGAAGAAGCAATCTAAAGAAAATTCAAAAAGAAATTGTAAAAATATCCTGCAAATTGTATTTGGTACTGTTTTTGGTATTTCAATTTATTGTCAATCGTCTTTAACTCTCATCAAAAAACTGATATTATGAAACGCCTTCCCTTCTTTCTTATTATCTCTTGTCTTCTTATCGTTAATCAAAGTTTTGCAAAAGGCGGAGGTCACCGTGGGGGAGGTGGTCATAGTGGCGGCCACAGTGGGGGATATAGCAGTGGACATGCCGGTAGTCATGGGTTTGCTCATAGCTCCCATAGTTTCGGAGGACATGCAGGCAGTGGAGCGCGCGTTTTCGGAGGTCATGTGCTGAATGTGCGCTCTGGTAGCAGCTTCGCTACCCGTACTTATGGGCCTAAAGGTAATTTTAATGGCACTACGCATACACATGGCCCATTATTAGGAGTTGGGCATGGTCGGAGTATTGAATCAAAACCTGGGATAGTTTACAGTTATATCCCATCTTATCCAAGGTATTCTATCTTCTACCCCTATTCATACCCCTATTATTATAATTATTGGAATAGCTATATGTACGGTGGTCCCCAATATTATTATGATAGTACTAATTATGGTTTTTCCCCTGGCTACATAGTTTATGGAAATGACACTCTCTCGGGAAAAGTAGCATTAGTAGAAACCAGCATTTATCTTAAAGACAATAACGTTGATTCTGTTTACAAGTTCAGAATATCAGATTACAATCTCCATACTGTAAAGGTTTTTAATGACAGTGAGGAGCTTACTTTAGTACGCTTGCGCAAGAATGATAAAGATCTTGTCAGGGTAGTACATCAGGGCAAGGTTACCATATACGATGATTACTTTGATTTTCTTAGTAAACCTGCGGATGTGGATATAAACGGAATCGAGTTGACGTATGCCGGTCACCTGGACACATTTTTCTGGACGTTGAATGTAAAAAAGAAATTTGTGTCTTATCTCAACCAGGCATATGGTCTTAGCCTCGACTATAAAAAATACAAATGGAAAGACATTTGGGCTTATGTAGATAAGCTGGATTGATCTTTGGATATACTACCTTCAACTGCTTACCAATTTTGCTTATCTTTCACCCTCAAAATTTTTTGAAAGTATGCAGATGCATGAGGTAAAGACCGATGCAGATAAGCAGTTGTTTTTAAAGATAGCAGTAGATATATATAAGCATGATCCTAACTGGATCCGTCCGCTGGATAAGGATATTGAGGAGGTTTTTGATCCCGCTAAAAATAAGTTTTTTAAGCGTGGTGAATGTACCCGTTGGATTCTACGCGACAGTAGTGGCAATGCATTTGGCCGTATAGCAGCATTTGTAAACAAGCAATATAAGCAGGAACAGCCTACAGGTGGCATTGGCTTTTTCGATTGTATCAACGATAAAAAAGCTGCTCACTTTATGTTCGACCATTGCAAGCAATGGCTACAGCAGCGGGGTATGGAAGCTATGGACGGCCCAATTAATTTTGGTGAACGTGACAGATGGTGGGGGCTACTTGTAGAAGGCTTTTATGAGCCGCTATATGGTATGAATTACAATCCTCCTTATTACGTAGAGCTATTCGAATCTTATGGTTTTAAGGTTTATTTCGATCAGGTTTGTTTTGCTATGAAGGTTAAAGAGCAATTGCAGGACAAGTTTTACACCAGGCATGATGCATTAGCCGCTGATAAGAATTATAGGGTAATACCTATTAAAAAGGATCAATTACAAAAGTTTGCCAAAGATTTTACCTATATCTATAATAAGGCCTGGGCGGGTCATGGTGGTGGTAAATCGCTGGAGGAGAAGCAGGTGCAAAAGCTCTTTCAATCTATGAAGCCTGCTATGGACGAGGACCTTACCTGGTTCACTTATTATAAAGATGAGCCTGTGGCCATGTGGGTGAATCTGCCGGATCTGAACCAATATTTCAAGCACATGAACGGCAAGTTTGGCTTATTGCAAAAGCTGCAGTTTCTATGGCTGAAACGCTTTGGCAAGTGTAGTAGATTTGTTGGTCTTGTATTTGGCATTATTCCTGAGTTCCAGGGCAAAGGAGTAGATGCCTATATGATAGTTGAAGCTGCCAAAGTGGTGCAATCCTCTGATAAGTATGAAATGTATGAGATGATGTGGATCGGTGATTTTAATCCTAAAATGATAAATATTGCTGAGAGCCTTGGCACTTATCGCAGCCGTCGTCTAAGCACTTATCGGTTATTGTTTGATCCCAATAAGGAATTTAAAAGGCATCCTATGCTATAGTTAGCGCATGCTTATGTCTGCTCCATTCTCTATTTCGTAATGGTAAACCTGGTTGTATTTGTATAACTGCACACTTGCGAGCGTATGTTGTGAATAAACAAGGCGGACAATGTCTCTGCCGGATCTGAACCAGTTTTCGTTCTTCATTGGTTTCAGATGGTATTTCACATGATCAATGCGCATGATATCCCCGCTGAATGTTATCTCACCTACATTTTGTTGTGTTTTTACCTGATCATTGGTAAAATAATCACTCCCAGTTTCTGTGACATGTATATGAGAGTATTTATAATTCTGCGCAAATAATACATTGGGTATCAGGGCCAGCAGTATCAAAAGATATTTTCCTTTCATGGAGTGTAACTTTAATTGTTACACAAAAGTTGCATGTTATCAATTCGTCAAAAAATTATTAGAATGCCTTAACAATGCATTAGCAACTGATTAGCAATTAGATAACTATGCATAATTAAATACTTAATGTTATTAATATATATTTTTGGCAGTAACCGTTAGATTTTCGATTGTGAACGCTAAATTTTTTTCTGTAATCGTAATTTGAGCAAGATGAAATGATGTATTATAAAATGCGAAATGCGTTTTTACTCAATGAATTGGATCAGGTGATTTTGGGAGAATTTATACCCTAAAGCGTATACCAAAAGTTATGGGAAAGTAATAGACCTTGTAATGGTATGGATTGTCAAGTGTCATGCTTTTTGGGTCGTTATAATTAAAGTTAGTATATCTTAATGAGCCCTCTACACTAAGGCCTATGGCATCAGATAAATAAAATACGGCACCTCCCTGCAACCCTCCTATGTATCCTATTACTGAATTGTATGTTGTGGTATAGCCGGACGGTATTCCATTGTTACCATTAGGATATTCCCATGTATTGACTCCTACATCTGCAATGGCAGGGCCAGCCATAATGCCTGCAAAAAAATAGCCATTCGAAAAGTCGAACATACGATTGAGAAATACATAAGGTGCTATTAGAGGTTTGGCTAAATTGTTATACACCCGGGATGTATACACAGGCATCAGGTAATTATATTCTGAAAGGCTAACCATTTCACCGCCAATGCCTATCTGGTATTGAGGCAGCATAAGGGCGGCTTTAAAGCTGATAGCATAGCCGATTTTTGCTTTATCCTGGTGAGTATATATGTTTTTTACAGGAAGAGAATGAAAATTAATACCACCATTTATTCCTACCTCAAAATTTTGCGCACAACACAAAGAAGGTGCAATACATAATAGAATCAGTAATTTCTTCATACCTCAAAGTTTTATGCCCCTACCAAAGTTATTATTTTCTTATGCTTCATTTATTTATTAAGGAAAGATTTTTTCCTAAATGACCTTGATGCACAATGGGGCTTCCATTTTCATTTACAAAAAATTTGTTGATATTAATTTGTCTCTTTTTCTGCAAAAGCAGATACAATTTTAGAATTTTGCCGGATAACGGTTTAAAAACAAACTATGAATGTTGAAGAATTGAGAGAATATGCTCTTTCAAAAAAGGATACTGAAGAAGACTTTCCTTTCGGGGCTGAGGTATTGGTGTTTAAAGTAAAAGGGAAAATTTTCCTGTTATCAAATATTTATTCACAACCTCTGCAGTTTAATGTAAAATGTAATCCGGAGAAGGCAATAGAGCTTCGCGAACAATATGATTGTATCCTCCCTGGATATCACATGAATAAAAAGCATTGGAATACTGTCATTATAGATGGCACATTAAATAATAAACAGCTAATGGAAATGATAGATGAATCGTATATCTTGGTTTCGAAAAAGAAATAGCATTTTAATGAAAAAATTAATACTTCTGGTTATACTAACAGGATTGTTTAAGTCCTCTTTCGCCCAGGTAGAAATGCCATTTTCTTTTAAATCTGATGATGATAACAGATTAATCAAAGAAGAAGATTCAGGAAGCTATTATGTTGCAACCGGCGATACTACAAATATTGTTTTTATAGGTGAAGATGAATCAATTTACAGATTATTCAATATAGATAATAAACTTCTTTGTGAGGGGAATTTTAGCACAGAAGGCGATAGATATCTTCATGAAGGGAAATGGACAGAGTATTATACAAATGGTAAGATCAAAACAACAGGATATTATCATAAAGACAATCCTGTCGGACTTTGGCAATCATTCTATTCAAATGGTCAATTAAAGCGTACTTGTACTTATACACTCATTGAGAATAAGGGCACTTATTACTGCATGACAGGTTTATACCAGGATTATTTTGAAAATGGCCAGGTAAGGATTAGTGGGTTATACAAAGCCATTATAGATGAAAATAGCAGAGATACAGTATATTCAGAAGACCCTGTTACAGGTAAAAGCATTCCTAAAATAGATATTGGCCATCGTCCATGGCCACAGAAGTTTGGCATGTGGGAATACTACGATGAAAAAGGGGCGTTGGTAAAAAAAGAAAACTTTTAACATTATAGCTATCCTAAAATACTAAGCCAGTTATCAATTTTTTTTCTGTTTTTATGTACCTTTTTTTGCAGGTGTAATAATAGCTCTCTTTCTTGTCCTATTTTATATACCAGATCTTCTGCTGTGAGATACGGATTTTCCTTTTTTAATTCTTTTTTCAATTCAGGCCATTCCTTTTTGAAGTCTTCAGTGTCCATAAAAAATATGTGTTTACATTAAGCATCAAAAAGTTGTGCCATCCGACTTAAATCATTTATTCTTTTTATTTTCAGCAAATAATTTTTTTACATGGAAACAGCTTTAGGAATTGGCTCCCGCGTGGAGCATCCGCACTTTGGTAAAGGAGTAATAGTGGATATATCTTCTGAATCATATATTATATGGTTTAAATCTCAAAACGGTACAAAAAGTATTAATAAGGATTATGCAGAATTACGTGTAATAGAAAAGGCTGAATCTACCAGCAGTGAGGGTGATAGCATAACTCTTTCTGATATTGAACAGGCGTTGCAAAACATCCTCGATCAACGCCTGCATGAAATGCAGATAGTCCCAATGGGTTTGAAATGGAATAATGGCACACTCATATTAAAGCCTTCTGACCCAAATCTTCAGGCTAAAGAAATGCCTATAGAAACCTTTTTTCACAAAATTGTAATGGTTCGTGATAGATTAAGGTTGATCGAGCAAAAAATAAACGCAAACAAAGTGCTCACAGATGAAGAGAAAGTAGATATACAACAATATGTAACTGCCATCTATGGTTCACTTACCACATTCAATGTATTATTTAAAGAAACCCATCACCAGTTTAAAGGAATGGCAGGCAAGGAATAGTTATATAAGCTAATGGACCTTAATTAAGTAAATTATGGTGCAATTTTTGCATATCATCCTCATACGTCTAATGTCTGAAATATGATTAGTATTAAAAAGTTTGCGTGGCTATTATTATTGGGAAGTTGTTTTGTGTCATGTCGCAAAGATACTTATAACGCACAACCATCGTATGGATACCAAAATGAGTTTAATGATGACTTTAATGCCGACACCCATAATTGGTCATTTAGTGATCCTGCGGATTCAGCTTTTGTTTCCATTAACAATGGATACCTTGACTATTACTATAATCCGCCTCTAAAAGGTTCGAATACTGTGGCAATTGATATAGGGCTGAATATCAATTACAACTTTACGTTAGCGACTTCTATCCAATCTAATAACGTCATGGGGCTTGCTTTTGGAGTTTCAAATGCTGTTTATGGTTATGCGTTTATGGTAGATAACAACGGCAATTTTGCGCTGTATAATGAAGGTAGTGCTTCTGTCCAGCCACAGGCAATTCTTGATTGGCAAAGCAATCCTGCTGTTAAAATAAATACATGGAATACACTTGAGATAGATCAGGTGGGATCGGCCTGGCAGGGATATATAAATGGTACTAAGGTTTTTGACATGCAAAGTCAACCATTAAGCGGTACTAAGATTGGTTTTATCGTATTGAACGGTACTGAAGGATATGCCGATTACCTTACGGCACAATGGTAAAAAAAAGCACACGCCAAATATTAAAGCAAATCCCTTACAAACTGCAAGGGATTTGAAATTTAAGCCGTAGTGGAAATAAAAAGTTATCCTAATGACTTCAACCAATGTACAACCTCATCTCTCGTTTTGCCTAATTTCTTTTGTAAACGCCCTAACAGTTCATCGTCTTTTCCTTCTTCATACTTTAAATCGTCGTCTGTAAGGTCTCCGTTTGCTTGTTTTATTTTGCCTTTCCATTCGTTCCAATGGCCTTTTAGTTCCAGCTTGTCCATAGCATTTTTTTATTATAATAGATAAAAGTCATGCCACATAGGTAGGATCTCTCATGGCATCAATTTTTAATTTGATTATTAACAACATAGAAAACATGAGAGCATTTGCACTTTTTTTATTGGGAATGTCATTAGGCCAACAAACATTAGCCCAGCATTCTTCTGTTCTTATCAATGACAGTAGTGGCGCAGGATACACTTACCAGAAAACCATCAACGTACCGGGGGTAAGACAAAAAACACTTTACAATCGTATAAAGCCCTGGGTAATGAATGTTATGAATCATTCGGACAATTATATTGCAACAAGCGATGCGGCAAACGATTCTATTGCTACTATCTCTTTTCTTGAATTGGGAGACTTGCCCCAAATCCAAAATCAGTTTATTGAATATCAAGCTAATATCCATTTTTCTGATGGGGAAGTGCAGTTCAATGCGAAGTCTTTTATATATCATGGCAGCGTTATATTGACCAACAATATATACGATCTCCCTTTTAATAACCTTGGCAATATAAGCGCACCGATACAGGCAGCTATTTATACAGATTTTGATAGAAAATTTACTGCTTTGATCAATTCCCTGCAGGGAGCAGCAAAAGGTTACCTTGCCATTCCTGCCTCAGCTAAAAAATAGTAATTTTTACGCAATATAGCTTTAGGCTGCCTTTTCAGGCAGCTTTTGTTATATCTGCTTTTTACTTTTGACTTTCTATTCTACTTTCGCCCCACAAATAAATTATCATAATGCAGCAACTTATCGAAGCCGCTTATCAAAATCGCGAATTACTCAAAGAGCAACCCTACCAGGATGCTGTACGCAATGCTATTGAAGAAATAGATAAAGGCCGTCTTCGTGTAGCAATACCCGGCAGTAATGGATGGGAAGTGCAGCAATGGGTAAAGCAGGCTATTTTACTTTACTTCAGCATCCAGCCTATGCAAACATGGGATCTTGCTCCTCTTGAGTTTTACGATAAGATGCTGCTAAAAAAAGATTATGCTTCTCTCGGTGTCCGCGCCGTGCCTACGGCAGTTGCACGCTATGGTGCATATATAGCACGTAACGTGGTGCTAATGCCGTCTTATGTAAATATAGGCGCTTATGTAGACGAAGGCACAATGGTTGATACCTGGGCTACAGTTGGTTCCTGCGCACAGATAGGCAAAGGAGTTCATCTTAGTGGTGGAGTTGGCATAGGTGGTGTGTTAGAACCGTTACAAGCGGGGCCGGTTATTATTGAAGATGGATGCTTTATCGGATCGCGTTGTATTGTTGTTGAAGGAGTAGTGGTAGAAAAAGAAGCTGTACTTGGCGCCAATGTAGTGCTTACACAGTCAACAAAGATAATTGATGTTTCAGGTACTGAACCTGTTGAGTATAGAGGCCGCGTGCCGGCGCGCAGCGTTGTGATTCCTGGTAGCTATACTAAAAAATATCCAGCAGGTGAATACCAGGTTAGTTGTGCTCTTATTATCGGTCAGCGAAAAGCTTCTACCAATCTTAAAACCAGCCTCAACGATGCACTTCGGGAATTTAATGTTTCGGCATAGCTTTATGTAATTTGTAGTGTTGCTTTATATGCATTTCATGCTATTGGATATTAATACTGCATTTCTCGATTATGAATTTCTCGGAGAGAAAGTATCTAATTATTTATGGTTTGCTGGCATTGTGTTGGCTACACTACTTTTCAAGCGCTATGCGGCATAGTTATTGGCAAAAATCAGCGCTGTCCTGGCAAGGCGTTTCAGTCACGTAAAGCATGAGTTTAAACTACAGCTACAGGTAAGACGTCCCATGGAGCATTTATTAGAGACTGTCCTATACTATATTGCCATTAATCAGTTATCGGGTTTGCTTAATCAGTTTGTTTTTCGCCACTACACGGGTAAGAAAAATGAGCTCGTAATAAGGCTTGGCGATGTGGTTGATCATGTTTTCCTGTTTCTGTTTATATTATACTTTACTCAATTACTTTCACGTATAATAGATTTTTACAGTGATGTGCAATTGGAAAAAGCACACCAGGAAAACAATCGTGAGCGCGTACAATTACTACCGTTAATCAAGGAGATTGCCAAGCTCCTGTTATGGACACTAAGTGTCTTTTGGGTAATGGGTAGTGTATTTCACGTCAATATCCCTGCGCTTATTACAGGTTTGGGTATAGGCGGAGTAGCTATTGCACTTGCAGGTAAAGAAACGGTTGAGAATTTTTTTGCTGCATTTACAATTCTTACAGATAAGCCTTTCCAGACAGGTGAAACCATAAAAGTGGGAGATATAGAGGGTGAAGTGGAAAAGATAGGTTTCCGCAGCACAAGAGTTCGAGGAGGTGATGGCTCTTCATTCATTATCCCTAATCAGACACTGGTAAGTCAAAATCTTATCAACCTTACACAACGCGATACGAGGGGAATGAAGCTAGTGGTAAACATCAAATATGGTGTATCTCATGCGGCATTGCAACAGATGATCACTGAGCTTAAAGCGATGGTGCAGCAAAATCTGCATATTAAAGAACCTATAGAAGTAACCCTTGAAAGCTTTGGTGTAGAGACATTCCAGGTAGTGATTACCTATCACGTTCCTAACCCACTGCCAGCCAATGTCACTATTGATGAAGTAAAACAAAAAATAAATCTGCAGACTTACGATATTGTTACGAAATATGCAGCGCCTGTTAGTGTTACCGTGCCAATAACACCTAAGTAATAGGATTCCTCTTGTAATCTTTTTAAATACCTTTCCTTATATGCCACATGAGATCCAGGTTAAATCTGTGTTGAATAAAACCAGGCGCGGAGATTGGAAAAATATCAAGGCTTTTTGCATCAGGCACACAAATGCCTGTTTATTACAGCAATGCTTTTTATAAAAAAACTAATGAACTATCCGAAAAGTATAAACTGAAAAATTCAATCGTGTGATTCTGGTAGGATAAATTTATTGGCATGATAACTTAGGCTTGAGTATTACTAAAAATATTAGTATCATGGCAACTGATAATATTTACCTGGGCTCTCCTGATAATCCACGAACAGCGGCTATAGTTGGTTATATTACTGTTATCGGATGGCTTATTGCCTATTTTGCATTATATAATAAAGATAAAGGCAGCATTGCGGCTTATCATTTAAGACAGACACTTCTATTGCATATTATCGGATTTATACTTGATATACTCAGCTTTCTATCCTTGTGGTCACTTTTCCCAGGAATAATTGTAACAATATTGGGTGTTATACTATTCATTCTGTGGATATGGGGATTAATATATGCTGTGAATCAGCAGGCAAAGCCAGTGCCCATTATAGGGAAACTGGCTCAAAGATTATTCAAAAATTTATAAGCTAATTATTTATCAGGCTGGGTATTCGCATTATTCTTATTATCACTCATACTATTACGCTTTACCCCATTTTTGGTATTTGTTTTTGATCTTTTATGCTTACTACTGTTGCTATCTTCCGGCGCGTTTCTTTGATGGGTAATAAATGTATCAGTGCCAGCTTTAGGGATTACTTTTTTTCCAGTCTGCCCATTTGCTTGTGCATAAGCTATTATCACGATACCCAGCATTAAAATGATTTTTTTCATAATTCATGGTTGTTAAATTGTTAGCGATTATTCATTTCCCTGCATATTTTAGCACATTGCGTGCATGATTCTGCACATTCCTGACAATGATTGTTGTCGTGCTTAGCACATTCTGTGCCACAAGCATCACAAATATCTGCACAAATAGTGCACAATTCCATTACCTGGCTGCTTCCCAAACTCATTAGCTGAGCCGTACAATAGCAAATAGTCGCACACTCCATATCCAATTGCACACACTGTGTCATATCCTGAACATTACTTTCTTTCAGGCAGCAGGATGCACAATGGTTACATAGCGCAGCACATTTCAGACAAGCTTCAATACATTCTTTATATTTATGGTAGCTCATAAGGAACAATTAATATTAGGATAGCAACATTATTATGCCAGTAAAGCCAAAAACATTGCTCCCTCAAGCTGATCCATAAGCTTCAATCCCCCAGCTTAATATCTGTATCTATTTGAAGATTGTTTTACTTGAAATTTGTATTAAAATGTAATTTTAGGTATATGGGGCGTTTTGAAAATATTTTACGAAAGGCTGAGGATGGGACTTAGAATTTGTGCAATATGGATGTCTTTAAGTGAATTTTTTATGAATTAAAACAGATACTTTATGGAAATCAAGACAGTTGGTTCATTCATGGAATATTATGAACGGGTACGTGGCCGTACATTACGCTTATTACGAATTATTCCACCAGAGCAAATAGACTGGGCATACAAAGAAGATAAATATTCGATAGCCGATACCATACGCCATATAGCAGCCATGGAACGCTATATGTTTGCGGAAAATGTGATAGGGCACAGAAGTCGTTATAATGGTTGTGGAAAGGAACTTGCAGATGGGTATGATGAGGTAATGGCATTTTTTAATGAAATGCATAAACAGTCGATGGAAATGTTTAGGACGCTTAGTAATGAAGATCTGACAAAAAAATGTGTTAATCCAGCCGGGCAGATCGTGATATGGAAATGGCTAAGGGCTATGATAGAGCACGAAATACATCACCGGGGCCAGATATATGTGTACCTGGGGATGCTCGGTGTAAAAACGCCACCTATTTTTGGCCTAACGGCTGAAGAAGTTCAGGAGTTAAGCATTAACAAGTATGTGAACTAAGTTAGTTAAGGTTAAAATGTTTTGATGCCATTTTCTCCACTTCTGCACCTATGGCTAATGACGCTGTTGCTGCGGGAGATGGAGCATTCAGAATGTGAATCGCATTGCCACTATTTTCTATCTTGAAATCGTCAATCATTTCACCTTCCTCAGCAAGAAGCATGGCGCGAACACCCGCACGGCCCGGAACCAGATCATCCATTTCGAGAGAAGGGATAAGAGCCTGTAAACGCCGCAGGAATAAACGTTTGGAGAATGCACGCCTGTATTCATCGAGGCCAAAACGCCAGTGCTTGTAGAAGAACTTCCAGGTACCGCCAAAAGAAAATGCTTCGGCAGTATCACGCAACGAAAAGTCTGTTTTTCCATAGCCTTCACGCTTAAATACAAAAACTGCATTTGGACCGCATTCAGTGCCGCCATGTATCATACGTGTAAAGTGCACGCCGAGAAATGGGAATTTAGGATTGGGAACGGGATAAATCAGATTCTTTACTTTGTTCATCCCTTTTTCTGATAAGTCGAAATAATCGCCACGAAAGCCGACGATCGTTGCATCGGTTTTCACTCCTTCTTTGCGTGCTATTCTATCTGATTGCAAGCCTGCGCATGTAATAATGTAAGTACCACTGAATGTGCCTTTGGGCGTAACCACGTCTGTATGGTCTGAATGCTTTTCAAAAGCTGTGGCTTCGTAGCCTGTTAATACTTTACTGCCATTAAATTTTTGCTGAATCAGCTCTGCATATTTGCGGGCAACTTCTGCATAATCAATAATGCCCGTGCACGGCACCCATATACCTTCTATACCGACACAATAAGGCTCTATTTCCTTTATTTTTTGGGCATCTATCAGCTCTATTCCTTCCACCCCATTTTGTACACCATTATTGAATACTTTATGCATGTGTGCCAACTCTGATTCTTTAGTAGCTACGATGACCTTGCCACATATATCATGGGAAATTTTGTGCTCTTTTGCAAATGCAACAAGTTCACGTCTCCCATCTACACAGTTTTTGGCTTTGTATGAGCCGGGCTTATAATAAATACCGGAATGGATCACACCAGAATTATGTCCCGTTTGATGGGCAGCTACTTCGTTTTCTTTTTCAAGAACAAGAATTTTCTTATCTGGGTATTTAAGATTGATCTTATATGCTGAAGCGAGGCCAACAATGCCTCCACCTACTATAATAATATCGTAATGATTATCAGAAGTACTGGACAAGATGATGGATTTTACGGCGCAAAATTAGTAATAAACAGCCTTTAAAAGCATATTTAAAAATGCGCAAGCTATGAGTGATATAATGGTATGTTATACAAATTGCGTTCTATAATATATTTGTTTGTAAATAATTATCATATCAAATTGCTGTTTGATATTATGAAACGTTGTTGCATAGCAAGAGTTAAATTGCATAATAAACTGTAATATATTAAATTGTGATAAAATATTATTTTATGTACCGGGCTCTTTTATTAATGCTTGTTTTGTTTTTAAGCAGCTTTGATAATTTTTCATCTACCAACGGTATGGTAATGAGAACAGCGCAGCAAGAATTACCCCGATTCATGGCCTTGATACCTGCAGACCATGCAAACTTATATGGTTTTTCTACCGATGACAATCTGCAAACATGCACCGTTGGCAAACCTTTTCAAATGCTTGCACTAAATGCCGATTTTTATAACGGCAATTATGTAGCTGGTAAAACCTATATCGTGCCCGGAAAGGTATGGCGTGTCCCCGTAATATCTAATGGTGCATACCGCACTTTACTTACTGTTGCAGGAGACAATGGTAACTATAATGCAGTAGATATAGGTGGCGCAGGCCTGGCAACAGAATTACAACAAAAAAGCGCCGGTGCAAGCAAGGATGATAATTATTACTTGCTAAGAGTATATCCCCTTTCTGCTGATTTTTTTGTAGACGCAAAAACATCATCGCTGGCTGATGCTTCATTTATTCCGTTATCATCTGCGTATATGGCAATTCCTTCATTACAGAATAAATCTTATTCGATGGATGAAATTCTGGCTGTAATTAAATCCACTTTGAATCAAACTAAAAACTAAAAACCCTTATGAAGAAATATTTTACAGTTGCCGCTTTGTTTTGCAGTTTTATCGTGAATGCCCAGATATTGCCTGTGTCGCTGGTAGTACAGGAACAGGATCAATGGTGTTGGGCAGGATGCAGTAAGTGTATCCTGAATTATTATGGAGATTCCGTTAACCAATGTGATATAGCAGAGTATACACGTACAGTTGCGACCTGGCATTCGTTTGGTTCTACTAATTGTTGCATCAATTCCAGTCTTGGTTGCAATTACTGGAACTATAACGGGGGCTATGCAGGTAGTATTTGGGATATTCTATATCATTTCGATAGTATAGCTAACATTGTTGAAGATTACACTCTTACTACCGATGAAATAGCTGCACAGCTTTCCGCTAATCATCTTTTTGTTGAGCATTGGTCATGGCCGGGAGGAGGGGGACATTTTGTTGTAGGGTATGGTATTAGCGGCAGCGGTCGCAGTGCATCCATTTACTACATGAATCCCTGGCCTGGTGAGGGTTTGAATATTTGTACGTACAGTTGGATGCTTTCCGGCTCAAACGATATGGGAGACCATACCTGGGATGGTACTAATGTGATAACCAGCTATCCGCATACGGCGGGTATTGAGCCGTTATCACAAATACTTGTAAATGATATGGTATATCCCAATCCTTCGACGGGAACAGTGTGGATAAATGGCAATGTCAATGATGAGGTAGAGATATTTAATGCGACTGGTAAGAAAGTATATAACGCCAGTTTGAAAAATAAAGTTACTGAACTGGAGTTGGTAAATCTGCCCAAAGGCATGTATATAGTAAAGATAAAAACCAACGAAAGCAGCAATGTTTCCAAATTACTGTTGCAATAATTGAAAGTGAAGAAATTAATACATTTCCGCCCTTATTCCAGATACTGCGCTTACTATCAATGTTATGTTTATTCCTTTTTAACGCCACCAACAGCAGCCTTTTAAAGTATATTTAAACATGTGAACAAGTTACAAAATAAGCAGGTAGATTTTTTATTTCTTTGTATTACTAATTGATCTTTATTATGGATAACACTGCCTCCCTAATATTTCCTGAAAGAAGAGTTGTAGATGCTTCTTTTTTAAGGCGCTTTGCTGCCATTCTGATTGACACTATAGTATTATTAATACCAGATATTTTTCTTAGATATATAGTTGGTGCAGGAAATATAATGCAAATCTTCTACATGGATAGCGACCTGTTATTTAGAACAACAATTTATTATTTACTGAGTACAATAATAAGCTGGTTATACTTTTCCCTACAAGAATCGGGAGTGCATCAGGCTACGATTGGTAAGAGAGCAATGGGAATAAGGGTAACAAATATGGAAGGATTTCGGATCTCTTTTGCTAATGCCACAGGCAGATATTTTGCAAAAACTATATCATTTCTTATTATACTAATGGGTTACTTTATGGTATTGTGGGATGATAAGAACCAGGGATTGCATGATAAGCTGGCTAATACTTTGGTTGTAAAAGACACATTGCCAATATAAAGGAATTACAAACTATAACCCCTTTGATTAATAAAGTTGATAAAATACTATACAATAATTTATTATCAGGGATAGGATGCCTAACAAGGCCATGAATTTCCCATGCTCTCTTGTATTGTCATCGTAAGATGCTACCTGAGTACCATTTGGTAAAGTTTTTTTAGAACGCGCAACCTGCCAACCAATGATAATGCCAAAGATACCAGGAAGCATAAAAACATTATAAATGAGATTCATCCCAGCAATACCACCTACTATGGTTGCCGGAATGCCAATGAGAGAAAAAAAATAACCTAGTCTTATTAACCATTTACTTAACGATTTTTTCTCTGATAATGTGTCTATAAATTCATGCTGTAATTCCTCTTTTTTCTCTTCTGATATTTCAACTCCACGTTCTTTGAGGATCTGTAGCGCAAGATTATAGTTGAATGCCCCCCATTCGTCAGGTTTTTTAAGAACATCCATTAGCTCATTGTTTGTAAATGAAAATAAGGTATAATGTTTGTCGACCGTATTTATATCGACAGGTGTGTTCTCAATCAGGATTTTTTGTGCTTTCTCAAAATCGTCTGCATCTATCTTTAATAATACATAGTTATTGTATTGGGTACCTATAAAATTACTATCCAGGAGAGGAGGATTAGATTCAATTATTATATCAATACCATGCTCTTTTAATTTTTCTGCTACTTCATTTGCATCGTCTTCTGTTGCGAACTGCTGGAAAGTTAAGAAATGAGACATAGGTAGATTTTTAAAGACATTTCTTTAAGATAGTAAAGAATGCTCAATTTTGCATTATCTGGAAGGTAATTCCTTTTTCATAAGCACGTCAGTTTGTGCATCAGGGCCTAGCATGAATATATGTGAGCCAAAAAGTGTAAATCCCCACCGCTTATAAAAATCAACTGCTTTATAATTGTGTTCCCATACTCCAAGCCAAATGATGTCGTAATTATTGTTGATAGCGTAATTAATGCAATGATCCATTAATGCAGCGCCGACTTTTTTATTGTGGTATTCCTTTAACACATATATTCTTTCTATTTCAATAGGATTTCTGTCTTTTAATTCTTGGGGTGTTTCTATGGTGCGCATTTTTGTATAACCAACCAGGTTATCATGTATGTAAGCGAGAAAGAACTTGTTTCCTTCGTCATTTAACTCTTTAGTGAGTTGTTCAATGCTCATAGCTTCGGCTATGTATTGGTCCATATATTCTTTCTTATTTGCGTGCGCAAATGTGTCCCGGAAAGTAGTGATACTGAGATTATGAAGAGTTTCTACATCATTAATATTTGCTAAACGAATAGAGACAGACATAAGTATTATTCCAATTCTTCAATAAGGTCTTTTTCTACCCGGAGGTTATCAATGATAAATACCTGGCGCTGTGGCGTATTTTTACCCATGTAGTATTCAAGCAGCTTTTGTATCTGTGCATCCTGACTGAGTAAAACAGGATCTTTACGAATGCTCTCGCCAATGAATTGCGCGAATTCTTCGGGCGAGATCTCTCCCAAACCTTTGAAGCGTGTAATCTCCGGTTTATTACCCAATTCAGTGATAGCTTGCTGGCGTTCCTGGTCGGTATAGCAATAAATAGTTTTTTGCTTGTTGCGAACACGGAACAATGGAGTCTGTAAAATATAAATATGCCCTGCCCGTACAAGGTCGGGGAAGAATTGCAGGAAGAAAGTCATAATAAGCAACCTGATGTGCATACCATCCACATCGGCATCTGTTGCAATAACAATATTGTTGTAACGCAGGCCTTCAAGATTTTCCTCGATATTCAACGCATGTTGCAGAAGGTTAAACTCTTCATTTTCATACACCACCTTTTTTGTGAGACCAAAACAGTTAAGCGGTTTGCCACGCAAGCTAAATACAGCCTGTGTATCAACCAGCCGGGATTTGGTAATAGAGCCGCTTGCAGAATCGCCTTCTGTAATGAATATGGTAGATTCAAGTTGCTTTTGAGCGAACTCATCTCTGTTTTTTATAGGCGGCTCATCGTTTAGGTGAATACGGCAATCGCGTAGTTTTTTATTATGCAGATTGGCCTTTTTAGCACGCTCATTAGCCAGCTTACGTATGCCTGAAAGCTCTTTGCGTTCGCGTTCGCTCTGTTCAATACGTTTTTTCAGGGCATCGGCAACAGTTGGGTTTTTATGAAGATAATTATCGAGCTCTTTTGCCAGGAAATCCAGTATAAAAGATTTCATAGACGGCCCACCTTCCCATACATACTGAGAGCCGAGCTTAGTTTTAGTCTGTGATTCAAAAACCGGTTCCTGTACACGAACAGATACCGCAGCTATAATGCTCTGGCGAACGTCAGAAGCGTCGTAATCCTTTTTGTAAAAATCACGAATCACCTTTACGAATGCTTCACGGAAAGCCCCCTGATGTGTACCACCCTGCGTAGTATGCTGACCATTAACGAATGAATATATGTCTTCACCATAATCACCGGTGTGGGATAGTGCTACTTCTATATCCTCAGCTTTAATATGGATAATGGGATAGCGTAATTCTTCAGGGTTGGTTTTTCGTTGAAGAAGATCGAGTAGCCCATTTTTCGAGATGAAATTTTTGCCGTTAAAATTTATCTGCAAGCCAGCATTTAAAAAACAGTAGTTCCAAATCTGATTCTCAACGTATTCATTAAGAAAATGATAGTTACGAAATACTGTGTCATCAGGAATAAATGTGATCAAAGTGCCATTAGGCTCGGTACTGGCAGCTTCTTTATGTTCTTTAGTTAGTATACCTTTTTCAAATTCTGCAACCTTGCTGCGACCTTCGCGAAAAGCAGCTACTTTAAAATATTTACTGAGGGCATTTACTGCTTTAGTACCTACACCATTCAGCCCCACGGATTTTTGGAAGGCTTTGCTATCGTATTTGGCACCTGTATTTATTTTGCTTACTACATCTACCACTTTGCCAAGAGGAATGCCACGACCATAGTCACGCACGGATACAATACCATTATCAATTTTTATTTCCACACGCTTGCCAAAACCCATGGTATATTCATCTATACAGTTATCTATCACCTCTTTGATCAGTATATAAATACCGTCGTCCATACTTGTACCATCTCCAAGCTTGCCGATATACATACCGGGACGCAAACGAATATGTTCGCGCCAGTCGAGAGAACGGATACTATCTTCTGTATATTGATTTAATAAATCAGCCATTTGTTGCTTCTTTCCTTTTTGCAAAGTAAGTGAATGGCTGTTGTTTTTAATAGTATTTGTTTTATTAGGAGTGGTTTGCCTTTTTGTGCTTGTCTTCATCTAAATCAATCAATATTTTAAATCGATCACTAATATTCACGTAAATCCTATGATATTTATTAAAATCCTCGTGAGTGGCCATTACCGGCCAGTTATTTTCCTTATTTCCAATAAAATAAAATGGAGAGAAATTGGAGATGTTGGTATGCAAAGTTACGAAAAAGGTACATCTGGCTTAATAGAGGATATTCACATTTGTAATAAACCTGTTATGATAAATCCATAAAATAAAAAAGATCCTCTGCTGTGGAGGATCCTTTTTATAATTCCTTTTAGATTATTAAAACTTAAATCCAACAGTTAAAGCTGCATTGTTCAGACTGTTTTTAAGAATAGCAGTCGGGACAATGACATCTGAATATGGATCGAAATATGGTTGTTCTATACCATTGTATTGGGTATGTACCAGTGCCGCGTCTACGAACCAGTGTGGGAAGCGGAAACCAAAACCACCTGATATTGCTATTGCATTACAATTAACCCCATTTGAATTTTGGTAAGGATTGCCATAATAATCAAAACCTAAGCGGAGCATAAATATATTGGTAATGCGCCCTTCTGCACCGACGCGGATATTTGATGCAGACCCCAATGTGCTTTTTATTTGCTGGTTTACCTGGTTGGTTTGGTCACCGTAGCCGCCTCCGTAATTAAAATGAGCAGTACTGTAATTTACATATTCATAGTCTGCTGAGATAAAGCCATATTTACCAAAAAATCCGGTAGCACTAAGAATACCTCTCCATGGAGTCGTTAATGAGTAATCAAAAACATTTTCATTAGGAGGTACATTCTGGTTACCGCCAAGAGCAGTAACACTACTTATAGAAGTAGAATAGTCGTCGTGCATAGAATAATATGTAGGAGTATGTACAGCAGCGCCTATGCGGAAGTAATCTGATATTTTGTAGATGAGGCCTAATTTCAAATTGATACCTGTACCGTTGGTGGTGCCATTTTCACTGTAAGTAAATGTATTAAAATTTGGATCGGCACTTAATGCGGTTTCCGAATAGGTAGTAGTGGTACTATAGTTCAGGATTGGGATGCCTATTGTAGCTCCTAACATTAGTTTTTCCATGTAATTGCCGCCAAACGATATGTCTAATTCATTGATGCCACCACGCTCACTTACAGTGCGAATCTGATTTATGCCATTTTTCCAGGGTACAATAGTTGCATAGGGCTGATTAGGATTTCCTGTAGTATCTATAAGGAATGCCTGATAACCAAGATACCCGGGAGTACCCGGTTGCTGGATATCTCCAGGATTCAAATTTGCATCGGCTTCAAATGCGTCTGTTGCAGTGCTACTCTTTGGTCCGCTGTTATTTCCACTATAGGAGTAATCTCTATTAAAATCGGCCATCCTGTTAACACCTATACCAAATGAAACAGCCTTCCACTTGCTGTTCTGATACCTTCTGCCTTTTCGTGAGCTGGAGAATACTACGCCTACGCTATTAAAATTAAACCTTGTATTATCGCTACTAACTGTATTGCCAAGATATTGTCCATCTACTGAATTGATCTTTAATGATGGAGTAAATTCTATTTCGGACGATCTGTAAATTCCTATGCCTGCGGGGTTGATGCTTAAAGTTGAAAAATCACCACCAACAGATCCAGTAGCGTTACCAAACCCCATAGATCTGGCAGTACCTTGGGGTTGCAAATATGAAAATCGTAATGCATCGGTAACATCCTGCGCTGTAGCCTTGAATGAGGCAGCCAGTAATAGAGCTCCTAATGACAAAAATCTAAGATGGTTCATAACGGCTTATATTTCTTATTTGACGGATAATATGTAACAATGTTAAATAGAGAAGTGTCTAAAATAATGTTAACAAAAACTGTACCGATATAAAAAAAATATCACCACGCTATGAACGTAGTGATATATTTATTTGTAGAGCAATTAATACTTTTATCTGCTTACCTGCGACCTCCACCGGAATGTCCGCCTCCGCCTCCACCAAAGTGTCCACCACCACCGCCGCCAAAATTACCACCCGAGCGACCACTAAAACCACCGCCTCCAAATCCACGGTTGCCAC
>DATNFP010000185.1:0-12324 GCA_035606335.1 Flavipsychrobacter sp.
TGATAATGGACGAGCTATATCAACCGTTTGTACGGCAGGGTAACCCTGTATATTTTATGGATGAGCGTTCATCTGAAATGACTAAATATGCTGCTAATGCATATCTGGCGATGCGTATCTCATTTATGAACGAAATGGCTAACCTATGTGAAAAAGCAGGTGCCAATGTAGATTGGGTTCGTGCAGGTATAGGTAGTGATTCACGTATCGGTAAGCGCTTTTTATTTCCAGGCGTGGGTTATGGCGGTAGTTGCTTTCCTAAAGATGTAAAGGCGTTAGGACAAACTGCACGCGAAATGGATTATGATTTTCAGCTCGTCAATACTGTAATGAAAGTCAATCATCGCCAGAAAGAAATACTGGGAAGAAAGATCAAAGAATATTTTGGCAGCGACCTTAGCAAATGCACATTTGCAATATGGGGTTTGGCTTTTAAACCGGAAACGGATGATATCCGTGAAGCTCCCGCATTAGAGCTGATATCAGAATTAGTGGAAGCAGGAGCAAATATTCGTGTCTTCGATCCCGAAGCTATGGAAAATGTAAAGCGGATATTTGGAGATAAACTACATTATTCAAAAGACCAATACGACGCATTAAAACACGCAGATGCACTTGTTATAGTTACCGAATGGAGCGAATTCCGTAATCCTAATTTTGAACGCATTACAGAATTGCTGAAAAACCCGGTAATATTCGACGGTAGAAATGTATATACTCTTGAAAAAATGGAGCAGCTTGGTTTCTACTACGAAAGCATCGGCCGGAAAATTGTTCATGAGCACATAAGAAAGAAGCTGGAGTTCTCTCCGGAAACAATAGTGAGAGATAGAGGTGCAAATGATTAATTGCTTAAGAAATATCAGAATAAATAATCTAATCTAATAATGTCTAAACGTGTACTTATCACCGGGGCTGCCGGTTTTTTAGGCTCGCACTTATGCGACCGTTGTATCAAAGAAGGATATTCAGTTATCGGAATTGACAATCTTCTTACCGGCAACATAAAAAATATCGAACACCTTTTCCCTCTTCCCGAATTTGAATTTTATCATCATGATATAACAAAATTTGTACACGTACCCGGACGTATTGATTACATCCTGCATTTTGCATCTCCGGCAAGCCCAATAGATTATTTGAAAATGCCTATCCAGACATTAAAAGTAGGCGCTTTGGGAACACATAATATGCTGGGTGTTGCAAAAGCAAAAGAGGCAAGGATATTAGTTGCTTCCACATCAGAAGTATATGGCGATCCCATGGTGCACCCGCAAAAAGAAGAATATTGGGGCAATGTAAATCCTATCGGCCCTCGTGGAGTATACGATGAAGCCAAGCGCTTTATGGAAAGCATTACAATGGCATATCATAACTACCATAAAGTTGAAACAAGAATTATCCGCATATTTAATACTTATGGCCCACGTATGCGTCTCGACGATGGACGTGCGCTTCCTACGTTTATGAGCCAGGCGTTAAGAGGAGAAGATGTAACAGTGTATGGAGATGGTAGCCAGACGAGATCTTTCTGTTATGTTGATGATCTTGTAGAGGGCATTTATAAACTGTTGTTATCTGATTATCATATGCCTGTTAATATTGGCAATCCTTCAGAAATCACATTAAAAGAATTTGCTGAAGAAGTTATCAAATTAACCGGAACAAAATCAAAAATAGTTTATGAACCTCTGCCGCAGGATGACCCTAAACAGAGGAAGCCAGATATAACAAAAGCTAAATCGTTGCTAGGCTGGGAGCCAAAAGTAAACCGTTCTGAAGGACTGAAGCGTACATTGGAATATTTTAAAGAACATATTTAATTGTAACTCTGAAAGAAATGTAAAGTGTTTCGATTTATTGAAACACTTTATTTTTTTTAAGCCAAGCTCATGCTTTCTTTTTTATGATGCTATTTTAATTTATTATAAAGAGTGTATCATTTTGGATTGCTCTTGTATTAACTTTGATGTTCTAAAAACTAAAACTTCTGACTATGGTACACACACTTCCTGCGTTGCCTTATGCATTCAATGCTTTAGAACCACACATAGATGCGCAAACCATGCAAATACATCATGACAAGCATCACCAGGCTTATGTGGACAATCTTAATAAAGCTATTGCAGGCACTGACGCTGAAGATAAAACTCTGGAAGAGCTAATGGATAATATTTCTGCATACCCTGCTGCAGTTCGCAACAATGGTGGCGGTCATTATAATCATACTTTATTCTGGTCAGTATTAGGACCAAATGCCGGTGGACAGCCAACCGGAGATCTTGCAAATGCTATTAATGAAGCATTTGGCTCTTTTGATGCTCTGAAAGAAAAAATGAATGCAGCTGGCGCTACTCGTTTTGGAAGCGGCTGGGCATGGCTGATAGTAAGACACGATAAACTGGAGGTTACTTCTACTCCCAATCAGGACAATCCTCTAATGGATGTTGCTGAAGTACATGGCACTCCGATTTTAGGTATCGACGTTTGGGAACACGCGTATTATCTCAAGTATCAGAACCGCCGCCCTGAATATCTCGGAGCTATCTGGAATGTTATTAACTGGGATGCTGTACAACAACGTTACAAAGCAGCTTATAAATAAGACTAGTAACATCATTATTAAAAAATAAAAGGAGATACAATATATGTATCTCCTTTTATTTTTTGCTTTTAGTATTGTTATCAATGAATGGGAAAAGAAAATCCCAATCCGGCTACAAATCCGCCTGGAGCAAGAATATCAATTCCTTTAACGGTAAGACTATTCAGCATATGACCTGATAACACTTCGTACCTCGTTTTGCTGAGAGCAAACGAATACCCGATGTTTATATAGAAACGTCCGCCGTGTCTGCCGAGATTCCAGAAACGATATGCAGCAATAAAAGTATTTACTATTGGCTTAAATTTTACCACCACATCTTCATTGCCATAAATAGTGAGAAGATTTGCTCTTAGTTTGCTCACGCCTGTGCTGTAAGTAAAGCCTCCACCGAACGCCCATCCTCTGTTGCAATGTCCAAGATAATATCTGCCCTCTGTGTAAAATTTACCTGCCCATGTTCCAACTCCCACACCAGCACCTACCGACACCTGTTTCGCAACAGGCACATCAAAATTGATACCTAATGCTCCGCTCTCATTGTTGAATCCTGTACTTAACCCTAAATACCACCTGGGGCACTTTGTCAGTATATGCCTATGCCTTTTACTACTCGTATCTTTTTGAACCGGGTTCATTTCCTGTGCGTTGCTGCGGATACAAGTACAAATTATAATTAATACAGCAACCAACATTCCTTTCCTCATACTTATATATAGGTTAATTATAGACACGGCAAGATATACTATACAACAATAGAATACAACGTATTTTTTGGGGGAAAATACTCATTATGATTGATGTGCTTCCAGATCAAGGAGCATAGCCTTTCCTCTTTGGTTGTCGGGATGTTTTTTAAGCAGGTGCTCGAGACATTTTTTGGCTTGGTCTGGCTGCTGATTATTATGATACCATACAGCCAGATTTATTAATGTCTGATCATGATCGGGGTCTAATTGTATAGCTCGTGACAGATAATAATAAGACATTGTATTGTTGCCTTGCTGCATATACAGGTATCCAAGATTGTTATTGGCGCTCGTATAATTAGGGTTTTCATTCAGAATAAAATTGTAGACCTTCATTGCATTGCCATATTGCCCCAGGGCTAGCAGGCATGTTCCATATTTATTTTCAAAATCAAGAGAGTATGGCCAGATCTCTATAGATCGTTTGTACCACGGCAGGGCTTTATCCATTTGCTGTAATTCAAAATAGGCTTCTCCTATCCTGTAAGCAGTCCATGCGTCATTCATATCAGCAGGCTTCATTTGGGCTGCATATTCCGTTATACGTGGAAAATTTTTAAGCAGATAATATAGCCGTATATAATCACGGTTTTGTTTTTGGTTTGCCTCATCACCATCCTGTCTGTTCAGATATAGCATAGCAGAATCTAACAATGGCTTTGAAGGTGCATATCTCTCATAAAACTCCATATAGCCACGGGCGATAGTAATTGCATCTACATGATTGTTATTAAAGCATTTCAATCCCAGGAACGCCGTGATTTTCGTTTTCATAGAATCTTCCACAGGACGTTTGCGTATAAAATGATCTGTAACTGCAACATGTGGAATATCTATACTGCCATTATGAGGCATGTGGCAGGTAACACAATCATTATTTTTTGTTGCGCGCACTTCCGGGCTTTCTGTGCACTGCTGCTGACCTTTCGCGGCTCCATGACAACTCTGACACGCATTCAAAAACTGGGAACGTGGTGTGAACTTTACACTTACGTGCGGGTTATGACAAGTGATACAGCTCATCTTCCCTGATACTATATAGCATTGGCTTTTTTTCATTCGCTCCACATGCGATGCCATGATCATTTTGTCCTGTGCGCCCTCGTATTCCGGCATAAAAACATTCATTACTTCCGACAACTTCATGCCCGGGTGAAAATCAAAAAAAGTTTTTCCGTCATTTAATACTGTAATGCCCTGCAAATGGCAGCGCTGGCATACATTATTTTGCAACTCGGTAGATAGCCTGCGTGGATTAACAATAGAATAATCAGGCCCTTTAGATGTGTCTACAATAATACCTTCCTGTTTTTCTTTTACATGAAGACTACCCGGCCCATGACATCTTTCACAATCGATGCCAAGCTTAAGGCTGACAAATTTATTCTGGCTATTATCTACAAAATCAGGATAACCATTATGGCAACTCATGCACTCGATCTCGATAAGGCGTTGAAAACGGCTACTTGCACCTTTCTCAAATCCTGGTGCCAGATCCCATTTATGTTTTTGTGTATAGAAAGTAATTGGTGCCTGGTACAAATAACCATTTATGTCATAAATGTGAGAATTGGTATGTTGTCCTGAACCAACAATATAATTTATCTTTTGTATGCGCTTATATACAGTGTCTTTCCCTTCTGTACGAAACTCCATCACATACAGTGAATCATTTTGCCAATATGGCTTATAATAAAAATCAAGGTCTTTATCATATACCAGGGCATGCTCGGGAGAAAAATCAGCAGCAGATTTTTGGCGCGTAGCCAAGCCAAATGATTGCCCCATGCCAGTCTGTATAAATGTCTGGTATACTCCCTCATGGCATGTACGGCAGGTTTGCATACCTACATAATGCGCATTGGTATCATATACATTTCTCCATGGCGAAGCGGCAATATCTGTTACTTCGTTTTTTGGGTTGTTACAAAAAAACGAGGGTATCACTATTGCAATTATGGCTACACTTAGTAAAAAACCACGAAGGAAACGCGATGACATCCTTTCAAAATTAGCGCATTAGCTGCATAACTGATCAATTAAAAATAGCTAATGTGTAGTTCGATTTACCCTTTTGTATCAGTATATAATGACCATTTAGCAAATGTTCAGATGTGAGCTTATAATCAGCAGCAGTTATTTTTTCTTTATTAATGCTTACACCTCCATTTTGTATCATTTTGCGGGCTTCCCCTTTCGATGTAAAAACACCTCGGTCGGCCAGGAAGGTAATTAGCTCCATTCCTTCACTCAAAGCATCTTTAGTGCTACTTACCTGCGGCACGCCTTCCATTACTTCAAGTAACTGTTTTTCATTTAATGAGCGCAATGTATCCAAGGGTGCTTGTCCGAATAATATTTCAGAGGCTTTTTGAGCAAACGATAAATCATCTGAACTATGCACTAAAATTGTCATTTCTTCTGCAAGCGTTTTTTGAAGTTTGCGTAAATGAGGCACTGCCTGGTGCTCTTTTATTAATTCATTTATTACTTCAACAGGATGAAATGAAAAAGTAAGAGCCATTTTTTCTGCATCTGCATCCGATAACTTCAGCCAGAATTGATAAAATTGGTAAGGTGAGGTACGCTCAGGATCGAGCCATATATTGCCACTTTCAGACTTACCAAATTTGCTGCCATCGCTTTTTGTAATGAGCGGACATGTAAAGGCAAAAGCATCGCCACCACCTTTGCGGCGTATCAGTTCGGTACCTGTTACTATGTTTCCCCATTGGTCAGCCCCGCCAAATTGCAGTTTTACATCTTTAGCATTATATAAATAGTAGAAATCATAACCCTGAATAAGCTGGTAAGTAAATTCCGTAAACGACATACCTGTTTCCAAACGTTTCTGTACGGAATCTTTTGCTAGCATATAGTTAATTGAAACATGCTTGCCTATATCCCTGATAAACTCCAGGAAAGAATACTCCCTGAACCAGTCATGATTATTTACCATGATTGCAGCATTAGGCAATGCCGGATCAAAATCAAGGAATTTTTCCAATTGCTTGCGGATGCCTGTACAATTATTTTGAATGGTTTCTATATCCAACAAATTCCGCTCCTGCGATTTGCCCGAAGGGTCGCCTATCATTCCTGTAGCACCACCTATCAGTGCATATGGCTTATGTCCTGCTTTTTGCAACCGCATTAGCAATGTAATGGGTAGCAAGCTGCCCACGTGCAGGCTATCTGCAGTAGGGTCAAATCCCACATATCCTGATGTGATTTCTTTAATTAGTTGCTCTTCCGTACCCGGTATAATATCCTGGATCAGATTTCTGGATCGTAAATCTGCTATTAAATTCATTAAGTTTTCTTTGTGGCAGGGCAAAAATAAGGCTTAAGCTTTGTTTTGTTGGGATCAATTCGAAGTTGATTTACGTTTTCATCTATTTACAATAATACATAGTAAAAATATCAATTTGATATATTTGGCCTCATGTTCAGGTTGCTTTTGTTTTCCGGATTTTATTTCTATCTTTAAATCCTACATAAAATTTTAATGTTTTGAAACGTCTTATACTCTCATTAGCATCATTAGCACTATTGTCGCCCGTGGTTACGAATGCACAAGCACATAACGAATTTGGGGTTTCAATAGGTGTTGCTAATTATTTTGGAGATCTGCAGGATAAGGTTTTTCCTGATTATGGATATAAACCAATGATAGGCCTTTCTTATAAATACTTCATGAGTCCACATGTTGGTTTGCGCTTCGGTGTAACATATGCTTCTGTTACTGCGGCGGATAGTCTTTCCGATATCCCTTCAAATAAAGCACGCAACTTAAGTTTCGGTACCAGCATTGTTGAAGGCCAGATAGGTTTAGAATTGAATCTTTTACCAATAGATATAAAAAGAATGAAAGCAACGCCATACATTTTTGGCGGTATTGCGGCATTTTATTTTAACCCTTATTCATGGGATCCTAATACCGGTAACAAAGTATTTTTGCGCCCATTAAGTACTGAAGGAGAAGGACTTCCAACATATCCAGATCGCAAAGAATACAGCCTGGTTAACGTTGCGTTCCCTATTGGAGGTGGTATGAAATTTCTCATTGGCAAAACCTTCGTGATCACTACAGAATTGGGTTTCAGATACACTAATACTGATTATCTGGATGACGCAAGCAAAAGCTACGTAAACCTTGATACATTGACTGCTTATAAAGGCAAACTGGCCGCCCAAATGTCTTTCAGAGGCAATGCAACAAAAGGATGGAATGGCGATTATCCTAATTACGGGTACCAGCGTGGAAACAGTAAAGCAAATGACTGGTATTGGTTTGGTGGCGTTACTATTGCCGTATACTTAAGAGCCTTTGGAAATATCGGCGATTATCTGCAAGGCAGATGCCCTGCATTCTTTAAATAGAAAAAACATCTTATAAAAAATAAAAGGCTGCCAATGGCAGCCTTTTATTTTTTAGGTTTCTTTATCTGGCTGTATCGGTAGCAGGTTGTTAAATGGTCATTTACCATTCCGGCAGCCTGCATAAAAGCATAACAAATAGTAGATCCGACAAACTTAAATCCACGTGCTTGCAAATCCTTGCTCATAGCATCCGATTCCGGGCTTTTGGCAGGCACTTTACCTGTATTATCCCAGCTATTATTAATTGTCTTATGACCTGTAAACTGCCATATATATTTATCGAAAGAGCCAAATTCCTTTTGTATTCCCAGAAATAGTTTGGCATTGTTTATTGTGGCTGTAATTTTTTGCCTGTTACGGATTATTCCCGCATCCTGAAGTAAAGCTTCAATTTTTTTATCATTATAGCGTGCTATTTTCTGAACATCAAATCCGTTAAAAGCCTTTTCAAAATTATGTCGCTTATATAATATTGTCTTCCAGCTTAGCCCCGCCTGAAAAGCATCCAACACCATAAACTCAAAAAGTTTCTGGTCATCATGTAGTGGTGTTCCCCACTCCTCATCATGATATTGTTGCATCAGGGCATCTTCGCCCGGCCATGTACAGCGTACTATGTTTTTAGCGCACATAATTATTGCTTTTTTATGTTGTCTATAGCTTCTCTAATTGAAAGCATTTGTTGGTTTCCACTAATAAAATTCTTCAGGCTTACCATTTCCTTTTCTCTTTCTTCATCTCCGGTCAGTATTACAAACTGTATCCCACGTTTGTTTGCATATTTCATTTGCTTGTCAAATTTTGCTGCATCAGGATATATTTCTGCTGCGATACCATTCTCTCTCAATTGCTGCAACACACTCAGGGCATATCGTTCATTTTCTCCGCCAAAATTTACAAGCATCACCTGCGCACCGGCTACCAATTGTTCGGGAAATAGTTTTAGCTCTTCCATTACATCATAAATACGATCGATACCGAATGACACTCCCACTCCAGATAATCCTTTTAAGCCAAATAAACCAGTCAGGTCATCATATCGGCCCCCTCCTCCGATACTGCCCATCTGCACTGCGCGACACACTACTTCAGCGATCACCCCAGTATAATAGTTCAATCCTCTCGCCAGACTTATATCTACTTCTATGGTTGCTGTCCAGCCCTTATCCGCTAAAGTATCATGATAAATAAGTGTTTGTTGTATTTCGCTTATACCTTTCAAGCCGGTTTCACTGTTAGCCATTATCTCTTTATAAGCATTCAGCTTTTCATCATTATTACCCTTCACGTTTATCACTTTTTCTATCTGCACAATTCCTTCATCCGATATTCCTCTTTGCTGCAATTCATTTGCTACTCCCTGCCAGCCAATTTTGTCCAGCTTATCCATCGCTATTGTTATATCCATCATCGCCTCCGGCATACCACATATTTCAGCAATGCCGGCAAGCAACTTTCTGCTATTTATTTTTATTGCAGTCTGCGGCAACCCTAATTGATGAAATGCATTTTGATAAATGCATAACAATTCAGCTTCGTTAATCAGTGAAGTACTTCCTACCACATCTGCATCACACTGCCAGAACTCCCGGTACCGGCCTTTTTGCGGACGATCTGCGCGCCATACCGGTTGCATCTGATAACGGCGGAAAGGAAATGCCAGCTCATTCTGATGCATTACTACATAGCGTGCAAATGGAATGGTAAGATCATAGCGTAATGCACGTTCCGTAACAGCAGGGGATGAGTATGCTTTATCAAGAACCTTGTTCCATTCGCTATTCAGTTTTTCTTTATCTACGTCTTTCTTTTCGTGTAAGCCATTATTAAGTATCTTAAATATCAGGCGGTCGCCTTCTTCACCATACTTGCCTGTTAGCGTTACCAGGTTTTCCATTGCAGGTGTTTCCAGCGGCTGAAAACCATACAACTCAAAAATACTACGTAACGTATTAAAAATATATTGGCGCTTACGTACCTCTTCAGGAGAAAAATCGCGCGTGCCTTGTGGTATAGATGGTTTTGACATAAATTTTTACTTATACTTTTCTATTATAGCATCACATACTTTATTGATCATATCATACACGACAACAAATCCGAACTCATTACCATAGTATGGATCTGGCACTGTTTCATTGTCACCTGGATGCAGTTCGTTCAAAAAATAATCTACTTTTTTCACATCCGCATTTCTGCCTCCTATGCGTTCTACATTTTCATACACATCTTCAGCCATTACATAGATCTTATCATAAAGTACAAAATCACTCGAAGTAAATTTTCTTGCCTTCTTTTTCGAAATATCGATCCCGTTCTTCAAACACACTTTTTGTGCTAATTTATGAGGATGCTCTCCCACATGATACGATTCTGTTCCTGCGGATTCAACCAGCCAGTCGAGACCATTCTGTTTTACTTTATATTTTAAAATACCTTCAGCCATGGGCGACCTACAAATATTACCTAAGCAAACCATTAATATGCGCATAATAAAGAAAGCAAAACTATTAAAATACTGCTTGCACTGAAAACATACATTGAAATGTAATTGAACTTTGGGACAATTTTAATATCTAATTATCTATCTTTACCCGCATGCCATATAGCAATTGTAGTATCTTCACTATCGCTCCCTATAGGCTCTTTCCTACCATTAGCGGGGGTCCTACGGGCATTATTCATCTTCATAATTATATTGCCAAATTATGTCCTGACCATATTATAAGCACGGTAGATAATGCGCCTGCACCTGAATATTCTTTTGATTTGCATAATGTATTCACTGTAAGTCCCAAAAGATATATTCCGTTTTATCAACAATCGGAACTAGTAAGAATCGCTAAAACCTACGATTGCAATCACATTATTTGTGAACATCCATATATGGCCATTTCTGCTATGTGGCTTGCCCGAAAGCTGAAAGTGCCTTGGTATATCCGGAGTCACAACATAGAGTCAGAAAGATTTAGAACATTAGGCAAAAAATGGTGGCGACTTCTATTTGAATATGAAAAATTTGCAATGAGACGCTCTAATGGCGTTTTTTTTATCAGTGGAGAAGATGCGGCATGGGCTATGAACAATTACAGCCTTCCGAAAAGCAAAAGTCATTTCGTGCCTTATGGCACTAATTTTAAGGAAGTGCCTGAAGGACATGAAGAAGCCCGCACCCAAATAGCTAATGAATTAAATATTGATCCCGACAAACCCTGGTTGTATTTTTTAGGTGCATTAGATTATTATCCCAATACACAGGCTGTATCATTTATATTGGATGAAATAGTGCCAAGATTAAACAATGCTGGCATAATGTATGAATTGCTATTTGCAGGCAAAGGCCTACCCGAAACCTTACAACAGCAAATAGAGCAGATACAGCAAACCAGGTATCTCGGCTTCCTGCCGAGCCTTAATAATTTTATCAAAGGTTGCGATATACTACTTAACCCCTTGATATTAGGCGGCGGTACTAAATCAAAAGCAGTAGAAGCATTAGGTTATGGTAAAACAGTGATCAGCACACTAAGTGGCAGCGCGGGAATACTGAAAGAAGTATGCGGAAATAGCTTACTGGTATCACCTGATAACGATTGGGATGCCTTCACCGGCAATATTATCAAAGCTATCGAAGCCACAGACGTAAATACACCCAAATCATTTTATGATTTTTATTACTGGGGCAATATTGCTAAACAGGTAATGGAGATTCTGAATGATGAATAGCTTTTTATTTAGAGCGTCATTTCTGTAAATACATATTGCACAAGGTTGGCGCCCATTTGCAATGCCTGCAGATGTTTTTCGGGCGGGTCTTTATGTACATCATAATCTTCCCAGCCATCCCCCAGGTCAGTTTCATAACTATAAAAACATACTAATCTGCCTTTGTAAATAAGTCCATATCCTTTGGGTGGTTTGCCATCATGTTCATGTATTTTGGGAAGACCATTAGGAAAATTAAATTTCTGGTGGTAAATAGGATGGGAAAAAGGCAATTCAACAAGATCTAATTCAGGAAATACTTTTTTTAGCGCTGGTCTTACATAAGGATCTAAGCCGTAGTTATCATCTATGTGTAAAAATCCCCCACTTTCCAGGTACTTACGCAGGTTTTGCGCTTCTGCATCAGTAAGTGCCCATCTGCCGTGACCTGTCATGTGTATAAATGGATAATTAAAAATATCGGGGCTTCCTACCTCCACCTCCGCCTGCTGCGGGTCAAATCTTGTATGAAGTTGTTCGTTGCAAAATATTGCCAGATTTTTTAACGACGTTTCGCGGTTTGCATACCAATCTCCCCCTCCACTATATATCAATAGAGCTAGTTTCATATTTTGTGCCTGTGCTGCAACACTCCAAAACAACAACCCAATCAGCACAAACAGATATCTACGCTTCATCATAAATTCACCATGTTAAAATAAGCACACACTGCCATCGCAGCAGTTTCTGTTCGTAATCTTTGTGTACCTAAAGATATGCCAACAATGTGCTGCTCTGCACACAAAGTTACCTCCTCTACTGTAAAATCACCCTCCGGCCCTATCAGAACAAGTGTTTCCAGTCCCGGATTTAACATTTTAG
>DATNFP010000186.1:0-19493 GCA_035606335.1 Flavipsychrobacter sp.
AAAAAGCCAGGTGATCTATCTTACAATTGGCATTTTGGGTTTTGATGCTACCGGCAATTTTGTAACCGTATATGATAAACAAAAAGTAAATGAGCTAATACCAGACACAGTATTTGCCAGGAATGTAGTTAGTACTTATGATAAGGCTGCGAATAAAAAAGATAGCACCTACTGGAAGGAGGCGCGTCCTATTCCATTAGAGGCTGATGAGAAAAAAGATTATGTAGTAAAAGATAGTATTCGCCATAAGGAGGAAGATCCACATTATAGGGATTCTTTGCGGCGAATCGGAAATAAGGTTAAGGTTTTTAACCTTTTGTTTTTCGGTTATACTTATACCACCAGGGGATATAAAGATGTTTTTACAATAAATCCAATAATTGTTGACTTCCCTGGCAATAACAATATGCTGAATTATAATATTGTTGAAGGAATGAATATTGCTCCAAAAATTACATGGCGACATCCTCTCGATACAGGAAAATATTTACAGGGCGCTATGGCACTGAGATATGGATTTTCAAATACTCATTTTAATGTTATTGCGCGATTGGGTTATGTAAATGAAGATAGATATTGGAAAGGAAGATCGTGGGAAATAGGAGTGCAAGGTGGTAAGTATGTTTTTCAATACAATCCCGACAACCCGATATGGCCCATATACAATACGGCCGCTGCTCTTTTTTACCATGAGAATGATTTGAAGATATATGAACGTTGGGATGGAACAGCTTACTTTAAGCGCGATTTCGGTAATGGATTAAAATTTGATCTAAAGGCTTCTTACCAGAAAAGATTGCCCCTGGATAATACAACTAGTTACAGCTTTGCGTCGCAACCGACAGATGGTTTTACAAGTAATCTGCCTGAGCACTTACAATCAATAACTACATGGGAAGAACATGATGCTGTCCTTGCCCATGCTGCCGTCAGTTATCAACCGGGATATACTTATACTCAATATCCCGATTACAAAGTTTCGAACGGTAGCAGGTGGCCGGTGTTTTCATTGGGTTATGACAAAGGCATACCAGATATATTAAATAGCAAAGTGGATTTTGATAAATGGCGTTTTGGTGTAAGAGATAATTTCAGCATGAAATTGTTGGGGGTTATTAAGTATAACATTGCTGCAGGAGGCTTTCTTAATAGCAATTATGTTTCAATACCTGATTTAATGCATCTATATGGCAACAGAGGGATAGGGTATGCTGCCCCATATTTAACAAGCTTTCAGTTTGCGCAGTATTATGATTTTAGTAATAAAGAGCCGATATATGGAGAAGCTCATATTGAGTATCACATGGATGGGCTGATAAGTAATAAGATCCCGCTTTTGAGACAAGCAAGATGGTACATGCTTTTGGGAACAAATACATTTTATGCCACACAAAAAGATTACTACACGGAAGCATTTATAGGTATAGATAATATTGGCTGGAAATTCCTCCGTTTTTTACGAGTGGACTTTGTGCAATCATGGGATAGCAGGGGAGGAACAAACTCTGGTATTAGGTTTGGTATAAATGCAAGCGGACTTTTAAGTTTAAGCCTGGGCACTAATAATATGGCAAATAACGATTGGGAGTGGTAACCTATAATTCTTTCGTTTGATAAAAGCGATTGATGAGATTTAGAATGGGAAGATAGGAATTACATTTTATCATTTTTCATTAAATGCGTTGATGTACTTTTCGATATAGGCATCCTCCTGTTTGGCTTTATATTGTTTGATAAATCGTGGATGTTCTAGCGGTATGATTATCTCAAAGAAACGATGCTCGAAATTAATTTTAGTAAGTATCTCAAAGTTTTTTCCTGTGCCAAGACAATAACAAGTATCAGTATTAAGACCAAGGGCTATCTGCTTTTTGAGAGATGATACTGCAAAAGGCATGATATCTGTTAATAGATCTTTACGGTCATAATAATTATAGTTCACTTCTTTGCCTTTATCGTTAGTTGCTGTAAACCCTAATGGACTAACCGAGTTAATATAAAATTTTAAGTAAAAGCTTTTCACGCCTCCGTAAGCCTCTATCATTTTGTAAATAAATTCTGATGATGGCTCATGTTTTTTTTCAAAATCGGCTTTTATTCCGCATTTATCAAGCAACCTTTTAGGATCTGTAAAAGGCACACCTGTAATGCCTCCGCCAAACCTGCCCGGATTAATGCCAATAATGAATTTTCTTTGGCTATTATCGCTATAGTATTTTTTATAGAATTCTGACGATGCAGCTAATGCTTTAGCACTTTCTTTAAAGGGATTCATAATGCTAACACCTTCTGGTAATTCCCCTTTATAATTGAGTGACTTATTAAATGCTATAATTCTTTCAGCGAGGGTTGTTTGCATGTGTAAAAATAATCCACTATCAAATAATGTTATATTTATTAAACTCTCTGTAGCTATATGAAAAGTGGTGAAGATATAGAGCCGTTCAAGGGAACTGCATCTTATTATGCCAAATATCGGCCTAAAGTACCGATATTGTAATAAAGTACCTTGAAAGTAGATTTAATTTAGATGGTACCGGGGAGATTACTGGATATTGGTTAAAGAAAGGCTGAAAATGCTGAGAATGTTGGTTTTTTTATCTATTAGAAATTACTTCAAATCGCCAAGTTTTAAGAATAAAAGGCATGTTGTAAACCTGGTACTTGATTTTCATTTTTTTAAAAAGCAAATTTGGCATGATTTTACAATTTCTGCATTGCCATGAGCAAGCAGAAAAGACATAAAACAGCGTATATTATTCTATTTATTCTTTTGGCGGGCATTTGTATTGGAGCCGGCTATATCGTCTGGTTAACGCAGCACTATAAAAGCATTCTCAAGGAACGTATCCCTGAGATGATTGTTAAGTCGAGCGACAGTTTGTATCACATCTCATTCAGTGACATCAGTATAAATGTGCTAAAAAAAAGCATTGTTATATCAAATGTTAGGCTATGGGCAGATTCCAATCAGGCTAATGTTTTAAGGCGACAAGGGCGTTATTCACCTAACACAATATCTTTTATCTACGCTCCATTCGCGGCAGCTTATGGCATTGATTGGGATGATCTGTTTTCCAAAGGGACAATTCACTCCAGCCTCCTTGTTGTGAACAACGCGAAATGGTATATGCAAACGATAAAACACCATCCTGACCTGAGTATGATAGAAGAGCCTGAAAAGCATTCTTTTATCAAGCGGATGGAGGTCACAAAGTTTGAGATCATAAACCCTGATATTACTTATCACTACGTTGGAGACAGCAACACTTATTATTGTTTCCTAAAAGGTGGTAGCGCTAGTCTTTATAATTGGGCGGTAGATAAGGACATCAACAAGGATACAAGCGTATTTCTTTATGCGCAGTATGGCAACATTAAACCAAAGACATTCAGATTGGAAAAAGACGATAAAATTTATACTGCCGGGAAACCAAATATTGAATTCACATCAACACAAAATTCTATAACACTTAAGAACATACGGATCAATATGACCAATATGGCGCGAAACAGTGATGTGCTTCTTGAAACCTACAATTGCCGGTTTCCGGCCATAGAGTTCACAAATTTCAACTGGAAGCAACTATTGCATAGTGATGTACTTATTGCATCCTCTATCCATACAGAAGCGCCTTTTGTAAATGTACATTATAACCGGCAAAATTTTCCCGGAAAAGATAAAACGGGAAGCTTTCCCAACCAGATTATCCGCCAGTTTATAACAACTTACATTAAGACGCTCTTTGTAAAAAATGGACGCTTCCTGTATAATGAGCCTAATAAAAAAAATGAAAATGCGCTGTTCCAGTTTGACGATATAAACGGCAGCTTTAGCAACATCACAAATATTGACAGCATGATAGCCCGCAATAAAAGCTGTATAGTGAAGTTACGAGCAAAGTTTATGAACAAAAGCCCCGTGGAAGCGACGTTCGACCTGTCATTGACAGATCCTAAAGGACATTTTTTGGTAGTGGGCTCTGTAAGCAACCTGGATGGAAAGGATGTGACACAGCAGGCTGCTGCATTTACATTGGCGAAGGTCACATCATTTCACCTATCACGCATGGATGGACGCATAGAGGGTAATGAGGGTTATGCACATGGGCAGTATACCATGTTATATGATGGACTGAAACTTTCTCTTTTTAAATTTAAAAGTAATGATCGGGAGGGTAAAACAGGACTCTTTTCATTTATAGCAGATGCCACTGTACTATACCCCAGCAACCCGATGCCCGGTAAGGATGTACGTAAAACAGAGACAATTCTGCCACGCGACCCGCATAGCGGCTTTATGTTCCTTATTTGGCAGAACATGTATCTTGGCGCAGAGAAGATTGCAGTACGCGACGAAAAATTGCTGATACTCGCAGGCAGCGATAAAGAAGACAAGAATGCCGCAAAGAGCGATCATAAGGTATGGGATACCGATAAAGATAAACCAAAGAAAAGAGAAGGTATTTTTAGGAAATTGTTTAAAAGAAGGTTGTTTATAAAGAAAAAATAACCGGAAAGACTGTGAAAAATATTAGTCTTTCCGGTGAGGCAGTCCAACCAGGATTCGAACCAGGACTAACAGATCCAGAATCTGTTGTGCTACCTTTACACCATTGGACAATATGTATTCAATATAAACAAAAAAAGCCACAAACCTACGAAGTGTGAAGCTTTATGTCTTAGCAGTCCGACCTGGATTCGAACCAGGACTAACAGAACCAAAATCTGTAGTGCTACCGTTACACCATCGGACTATCCCTTCCTTTTCGGGAGTGCAAATTTACAGATGCTTTTTTAATGGGCAAAACATTTTGAATAAAATCTTTTATAGGCCTTTATAAAAAAATAAAACTAACATACGTCACTCCAGGCTTTAAAATCATGTTTTTACAGTAGGTTTGTAGTGAATTCCCTTTTTAATATTTTTAAGCATGTCTACTGCGGCTAACCCGCGTCAATTCGTTATAAAGTTCATTTTTATCGGTGTCGCTGCTGTGATATTGATAAGGCTTTTGTTTTTACAGTTATTTGAGGATAAGTATAAAGTAATGGCAAATGATATTGCCATTTACAGAAAAGTGGTATACCCTCCCCGGGGTGTTATTTATGACAGGAAGGGCAAACCCATGGTATATAACCAGGTGGTTTACGACCTTGTAGTAACACCAAATAATGTTCCCAAGAACTTTGATACTGCCGAATTTTGTGATGTGTTAGGTATCGATAAGGATACCTACATAAAAACCTTTAGCAGAGTAAGGATCAGGAATGGTGGCATGAGGCAAAGCACCTTTATGGAAGAGCTAAGTCCTGAACAAACTGCCCGATACCAGGAGAACATGTATTCATTTATCGGCTATGATCTTGTGAGACGCTACATACGTACCTATCCAAATGCGAGTGCAGGTATTGTATTAGGCTATCTGGGCGAGGTATCTCCTGATATGCTGAAAAAGGAGCGCTATTCTTCGTACCAGGAAGGAGATTATACCGGGATGAACGGCCTGGAGCGCAGCTATGAAGAAGTGTTGAGAGGCCAGCGAGGCATTTACTATATGGAGCGTGATAATTTTAACCGTCCGCGTGATCCCTACAGAAATGGAGCTTTAGATACAGAAGCGGTTGCAGGTCGCAGTCTGCAACTGTATCTTGACGCAGATCTTGAAGCCTATGCTGAAAAGCTGATGCAAAATAAAATAGGTAGTGTTGTGGCGATCGATCCTAAAACCGGTGGAATATTGGCAATGGTCAGCAGCCCAAGCTATGATCCGAATTTACTACGAGGAAGAGACCGTGGTAAAAATTATGCAATGCTTTATAAAGAGGCCACAGCTCCACTTCTTAACAGGGCAATGCAGGCTACATATCAGCCAGGGTCGACCATTAAGCCTATGACGGGGCTTGTGGCGCTCGATGTAGGAGCAATAACCCCATCTTATGGTTTCCCATGTTTAGGCGGATATAATTTGTGTGGACGAAGAATAGCATGCGAACATCATGATCCGGGGCATGCAGCAAATTTCAGGTTAGCGCTTGCACATTCATGCAACTCATATTTCTGTCATGTATTCCGGCTAACCGTTGACGATAAAAAGTTTGGGGGGGTTAAAAAAGGCTTGGAGGTTTGGCATGATTACTTCTACAATTTTGGATACGGGCATCCTACGGGAGTTGATATTCCGTTCGAAGGGAAAGGGTTATTGCCGGACTCAAACTTTTACAATGAACGCTATGATGGGGTGTGGAATTCCTGCACTATTGTGTATGTGGGCATGGGACAGGGTGAGCTGGCACTTACTCCGTTACAAATGGCTAATGGTATGTGCATTATTGCTAACAAAGGTTATTATTACACACCGCACTTTGTTCGTGCTATAGATAAAAATTCTAATGATTCCGTTCTGAGGCCATACCTGAAAAAACATAAAGTCGCGAGTATTTCTGATTCTACATTTTCTGTTATTCAACAGGCGATGCAGGATGTTGTTGAATCGGGAACTGCGGAAGGTGCCAAAATAGATGGGATAAATATGTGTGCTAAGACAGGAACAGTAGAAAACAAAGCAATTATTGATGGGAAATTAGTGAAGATGCCTAACCACTCCATGTTTGTTGCTTTTGCTCCCCGTGAGAATCCCAGAATTGCGGTAGCTGTAGCTGTCGAGAATGCGGGTTTTGGCGCAAGATGGGCGGCGCCTATAGCAAGCCTGATGATAGAGAAATATTTAAGAGACTCTATTTCTATAGCCAGAAAGCCATTGGAGCAACGAATACTTGATGGACATCTAATAAATAAATATGTTTATATTATAGATTCCGAACGACGGATGAAAGACAAGGAAGCATATGAAATGAGGGTAGAGCAAAAGAAGTTTACAGACAGCACAACAAGGGCAAGAGACTCTGTAATGATGATGAGATGGTTGCATGAAAATGTAAAAAGTATGAACAACAAAATAGTAGCAGGAAAGAGAAAATAAAGAAACATGAGTGCAGTACGCAAATCGTTATTTAGCAGGTTAGACAGTTTAACGATTCTACTTTATTTAATATTAGTGATCGTCGGATTGCTTGCTGTGTTTTCTGTAGAGCACCGCAGTACAGATGTGACTATTTTCCTAATGAATAAATCCTACATGAAGCAAGCTATTTGGCTTGGTATATCTCTGTTTATAGGGCTATTGATTATACTCACAGATAGTAAATTCTTTTCGTCAACCGCTTTCCTTTTATACACCATTGGCTTATTTGTTTTGTTCCTTACCATATTTATTGGGGTCGATGTAAAAGGCTCCAAATCATGGTTGGGAGTGGGGAGTGTGCGTTTTCAGCCGGGGGAAGTTTGTAAAATAGTAACAGCTTTAGCCCTAGCCCGTTTTCTATCTCTGCCCGAAACAAATTTTAATACATTGAAGGATCGCCTTATAGGCGTAGCTATAGCTTTAGTTCCCGCTTTGCTGATTATCCTTGAAAAAGAAACAGGACTTGCATTGGTGTATCTCTGTTTTTTTCTGGCAATGTATAGAGAGGGGCTACCTAATAGCATTCTGATAGTCGGCTTTTCATTAATTGCGCTGGTATTAGTGACACTTATGGTGCCACGCATTATGCTGTTTATGATCCTGACGGGCATAGCGATATTGATCGGTATCCTGATAAGAAATACGCTGAAGCGCAATGTTTTTGCCTGGATATTACTAATAGGTATATGGGGCGCAACAGTTCTGTTTTCGCAGGTTGCAGTTCCATTTGTTTTTAAGCATGTCCTTGAAAAACATCAGATAGATCGTATCTATCTTACTATAGGTCAGGATGTGCCAGATGAATATAGTAAAGTGCCTGAGAAAGGAGGGAACGAGAAAAAGGTAAATGCGTCTGATTATAATGTAAAGCAATCTAAAATAGCCATAGGCTCAGGCGGCCTTGCTGGTAAAGGTTTTCTCAATGGTACATCCACCAAAAATGAGTTTGTTCCTGAACAAAATACCGATTTCATCTTTTGTGCCATTGGAGAGCAGTTTGGTTTTGTTGGTAGCGGGATTTTAATAATTCTTTATATCAGCTTAATGCTTCGCATTATTTTTTTGGCGGAACGACAGCGATCTACCTTTAGCCGGGTATATGCCTATTGTGTGGCGTCTATATTGTTTTTCCATTTTGCCGTCAATATTTCAATGACTATTGGCCTTGCGCCGGTTATCGGTATCACGCTGCCATTTTTGAGTTATGGAGGCTCGTCTCTTTTGTCGTTTAGCGTTATGATTTTTATCCTCTTAAGACTTGATGCTGACAGACAAGTTTTGATACGTTAACTTTGCATGCAATGGCAAAAATTTTCCCTCTATCGGAAGGCGTTTTCACAGTAGGACACGATAAACAATTTTTACCCTTTAATCTGGAAAAGGATGAACTTACAGACAGAAGTACCGGGTCTCTTTTGGTTGAAGTACAGCCGTTTCTTGTAGTGACGGATAAGGATGTTATAGTGTTTGATACCGGTTTAGGATTTCATAACAATAACGGAGAGCTGCAAATACATAACAATCTCAGATATTGCGGATATGAACCGGAACAGATAACTAAAGTGTTAATGTCTCATTTGCACAAAGATCATGCGGGCTGTATGATATATGAAGACAACCAGGGTATTGTCAAGACCACATTCCCGAATGCAACTTATTATATATACAGACGTGAAGCCGGATATGCCCTTGAAAAAGGCTACCCATCATATCACACCCAGGATATAGAACCAATATTATCTTCTACGCAGGTAAAATGGATGGATGGTGAAAATGGAATAATAGATGGGTATATTCATTTTACACACTCTGGAGCGCACAGTCCTGAGCATGTTGTTTATCTTATTGATGATGGAAAGGATAAAATATTTTTCGGTGGAGATGAAGCACCTCAATACAAGCAAATGAAAATAAAATATATTGCCAAATATGACTACGATGGCAAAAAAGCTATGGCCTTACGAGAACAATATGCAGAGCAGGGGCATAAAGAAGGATGGCAGTTTTTATTCTATCACGATGTACAGGTGCCTGTCGCTATGCTATAATAAACTTAATAATTATCGTCTCTTTTATTGTTATATCCTTCATTGAAAGGATCTTTCCCTCTGTTGTGCTCATTCAATTGTCGTATCAATAGCTTTTTGAAATCGCGTTCGGCTTTATATAGTAGTGCCAATTGCTGCTCTGAAATTACCTTAGCAAATTCATCATTATATTTACGCTTGATATTTATCATCTCTTGCTGATAATCGAGATTATCATCTACATATTGACGTGAAGCGCTTTCGTCAAGAACTTCAGGATTAGTATTATGATATTTTTGGAAAAATTGTCTTCTTGTACTTCGTATTTCTTGTTCATAACGATAGTAAATAGGCCAAAAATTGGCAGCCTGCTCAGATGTTAGATGAAGTTTGTCGGTAATGTATGCAATCTTAATAGTATGAATCCGCTCCATTGCCTGCTTTCTTTGAGCAGTATGTCCCCGCATGGGAGCATAACTTGATTGGGCAAATGAATCGATCGAAAAAAAGGTAAGTAAGGTAATTGATAGAACACTTAATGATCTTTTTGGGGAAATTTTCATAATCCTAAAAAATTTTATTCTGATTGACTCCAGCCAGTATCGTTCAAATATTGGACGATATCTTCATCATTTAACTGTTGGGTTTGGATTTGTATCTTTTTATCGTTGCTGGTGCCTGCGTTCTGACTCAAATTGGTTACGTCAGAGTTATTAGCTATTACGTCAATATCAAAATCATCAATGTTCTGTTGCACATAATCGTCAATAGCGTTTGTTGACACTCTGGATAAGGCAGCTTCGGGATTGGTTGGCTGTATATAATATTTAAGCGAGCCAAATCCTATTCCCAGTAAGAGCACTGCTGCCGCAGCTAATCGTATCTGGCTCCAGATATATATGCGTTTTGATGCTGCAATTTTCTTTTTGCGTTCAACAGGGCTATCCGCTTTCTTAGCCATTTGCAATACCTGTGCCGGTAATATGTTGAAATAACCTGCAGGTATATTAAATGGCATTGACTTTGATGCATCAAGGGAGCTCTCATCATTGATTACAGCCGCCAGCACTTGTTGAGGAAGAAAATTAAAATAATGATCCGGTGTATTATAGGGCACTATTTTATTGAACAGTATTTCAGGATCTTTTGTCGTTATAGCCCTTATCCCATAGAGAGCTTCATCACTCAATTTCTCAAAATAATGCTCGGGAACAACATATGGCATTGCACGTGACATATCAGCAAGCGGGCTGTTCATGCTTACCAATTCATCTAATATGTCATTACCTTTTTTCATTCTATTACTAAGACTACTATACCAGTTATAAGTTTAATTATTGATCAGGAACGTTTCTACTTTTTTAACAGCATGATGATACGATGCTTTTAAAGCGCCTACTGATGTTTCTAATATTTCAGCCATTTGTTCATAAGGCATTTCATCGTAATAACGTAAATTAAAAACTATACGTTGTTTTTCCGGTAATGTTTGTATTGCCTGTTGCAAACGCCATTCCAGTTTATTGGCATCAAATCCTTTCTGTGCAATAAGTTTTTCTGAATATATATTTTCGTTATCACTCAAAGAAATAGATGATCGGCGTTTTTGCTGGTCTATCCAGGTAAGCGTTTCATTAGTTGCAATACGGTAAAGCCACGTATATAGATTAGATTCCTGTCTGAATTCCCCGAGATTTTTCCAAATTTTAATAAATACGTTTTGAAGCACATCGTTCGCATCCTCATGCTCTACTACCATGCGCCTGATATGCCAATACAAACGCTCCTGGTATTTGCGTACCAGTTGTGTAAAAGCAGTTTCTTTGGTTTTATCGTCCTTAAACGAAGCAACTAAAAAGTGATCATCGATCAATTTTGCCGTGTCAGGCATGTAGAACGTTCCGGTTTAATTTTAGACAATATTAAATTATTAAAGTTTAATAAATTCCGTAAAAGTTTTTACCTGTTAGTTTTGCATAAAATTATGAAGACGTTCGAACAATTAAGAATAATTTTCATGGGTACGCCTGACTTTGCCGTTGCATCGTTAGCAGCATTAGTAAATGCAGGTGCCAATGTAATAGCGGTAGTTACAGCACCGGACAAGCCAGCAGGCAGAGGAATGCAACTACAATCATCTGCTGTAAAGCAATATGCTGTAGACAATGGGTTACCTGTTCTGCAACCTGAAAAATTAAAAAATCCTGAATTTTTACAGCAATTGGCTTCTTTAAAAGCTGATCTGCAGGTTGTTGTTGCATTTCGTATGTTACCTGAAGCAGTTTGGAATATGCCTCCAATGGGCACTGTCAATGTTCATGCTTCGCTCCTGCCACAATATAGGGGAGCTGCGCCGATTAATTGGGCGATTATAAACGGTGAAACAGAAACAGGAGTCACCACATTTAAACTGCAACATGAAATTGATACCGGCAATATTTTGTTGCAACAAAGTATTGCTATTAATCCGGATGACAATGCAGGCAGCGTGCACGATAAATTAATGGTTGCAGGAGCAGAGATATTATTAAAAACGATTCATGGATTGGTTGCTGGAACATTAAAGGAAATTCCTCAAAAAGATGTTTCATTAAATAATTTGAAGCATGCACCTAAAATATTTAAAGAAGATACACGTATAGATTGGAATAAGCCTGTAAGTGCTATTTATAATATGATCAGAGGGCTTTCTCCTTATCCGGCTGCAATTACGGAGTTGGCGGACAAGTCAATAAAAGTTTATAAGTCACATATTGTTTCGGGAATCCATAATAAAGAGATCGGGATATATGAAACTGATGGGAAAACATACCTGCGATTTGCCGCAAGTGATGGTTGGGTACATATAGATGAGCTGCAGCAGGAAGGGAAAAGAAGAATGGATATAATATCGTTTTTACGAGGTTTTCGTGGGTAGTGTATCAATAAAATATTGTATAGCCAATGCATAACCATCAATGCCCAACCCACTGATAGAACCTACGCACTTTGAAGCGATAAAAGAAGTCTTTCTATAATCTTCTCTTGCTAATATATTAGAAATGTGTACTTCTATTACAGGTAGTTGTATAGAGCTAATAGCATCTGCCAATGCGATGCTGGTATGCGTATAAGCCCCGGCGTTAATAACAACGCCTTGTGTATTGTTACGGCAATTGTGTAAATGATTGATCAATTCCCCTTCAATATTGCTTTGATAATAGCTGAATGAGATGTTTGGAAAACGTTGCTTTAATTGTTGCAGGTAAGAGTCGAATGAAAGACTACCATATATCTCTGGCTCGCGTGTACCAAGTAAGTTTAGATTAGGCCCGTTTATAATAGCCAGATGAAGCATATCCTACATTTTAGGGCAAGATAAGAAAAAGAGTAATTTTGAAGTAAATGCAGATAACTTGTATAAATTGATAATTTGTGTGGGAATCTTACCAGAAAGGATTTAAAGCATATCTGCAATTGGAGCGTTCTATGTCTCCTAACACCATAGAAGCTTATCTGCATGACCTGTATATGCTTAGCGAGTACATTGGTTCTTCTTATGAAGGACTCGATGTAACATCTATAGAATTAGATCATTTACAATCATTTCTTGTACATATAAATGAGTTAGAGCTTTCAGCCGGGACACAAGCCAGAGTATTAAGCGGTATCAAATCTTTTTTTAAATATCTAATGCTCGAGGAAGTGATTAAAAAAGATCCCACTGAACTGTTGGAAGCCCCCAAGTTAAAGCGATCATTGCCAAGTGTGCTTAGCATTGAAGAAATAGAGCAATTGTTCACAGCTATAGATCATAGTACTCCGGAAGGACAGAGGAATAGGGCTATGATGGAAACTATGTATAGTTGTGGGCTGCGTGTTAGTGAATTGGTAACTATGACCCTTACTAATCTGTATCTCGATGTGGGATTTGTGAAGATAATAGGTAAGGGAAATAAGGAAAGATTAGTTCCTATTGGTGAAACTGCCATTAACCAGATAAAGCTGTACAGAGAACATATACGCAATCATATAGAAAAAATAAAAAAAGGTAATGAGGATATATTATTCCTTAATCGCCGAGGTGCTGCCTTATCAAGAGTAATGATTTTCATGATTCTAAAAGAGCTGACAGAAAAAGCAGGCTTAAAAAAGAATGTACACCCACATACCTTAAGACATTCTTTTGCTACACACCTTGTTGAAGCCGGGGCTGATTTGCGGGCCGTTCAGGAGATGCTTGGGCATAAAAGTATTACTACTACCGAAATCTATACTCACCTCGATAGAGGCTATCTAAGGCAAACATTAGAAAAATATCATCCGCGATATGGTAAATAGTCTATAGCTAAATTGAGTTATCCCTATTTTAAACAAGGTCTGTTTGGGGCCTATGTTTTTATATCTTTGCGCCATGGAATTAACTGCTCTCACAGCCATCAGTCCTGTAGACGGACGTTATCGTTCTCAATTAGTTTCCCTGGCTCCTTATTTTTCCGAGTTTGGTTTGATACGTTACAGAGTACAGGTAGAGGTAGAATATTTCTTATTCCTGGCAGAAAAAAAGATATTCTCACTACCCGCGAATGTAAAGCCTGCAAAACTTAGGAGCATCTATCAAAATTTTACTGAAGCGGATGCTTTACAGATAAAAACAATAGAAAGGACAACTAATCACGACGTAAAAGCAGTAGAATATTTCCTGAAAGAAAAATTAAAAGCACTGGAAGCAGGAGATAGCATTGAATGGATACATTTTGGCCTCACCTCCCAGGATATAAATAATACGGCAATTCCATTATTATGGAAAGATGCCCTTGAGGAGCAATATTTACCAATGCTGCAAAACATATTGTTGCAATTGCGTAAGATGGCGACCAATTGGGCAGAAACATCTATGCTGGCAAGAACGCACGGGCAACCAGCATCGCCTACTACATTAGGCAAAGAGATAATGGTATTTGCAGAACGAATAGAAGGGCAGATGCAGCAATTGTCTCACATCCCTTTTGCCGCGAAATTTGGTGGTGCTACAGGTAATTTCAATGCACATCATGTTGCTTTCCCTGCGATAGACTGGATAAAATTTGGGAACGATTTTGTAAATAAAAAGCTTGGGCTGGAAAGAATGCAATACACCACCCAGATAGAACATTACGACAATCTTGCTGCCCAGTTCGACGCATTAAAACGCATCAACACTGTACTGGTTGATTTTTGCAGAGATGTATGGACCTATATATCAATGGAATATTTTAAGCAGCAAGTAAAAAAAGATGAAGTAGGTTCTTCAGCTATGCCACATAAAGTAAATCCAATAGATTTTGAAAATGCAGAAGGCAATCTTGGCATAGCAAATGCTTTTTACGAACATTTATCTGCTAAATTACCAATCAGCCGTTTACAGCGCGACCTTACGGATAGTACTGTATTGCGCAATATAGGAATGCCGATATCACATAGTTTTCTCGCACTTCGTTCGATAGAAAAAGGGTTGGGTAAGCTTTTATTGAACAAAGAAAAAATTGATGCAGACCTTGAACATAATTGGGCAGTAGTCGCAGAAGCTATACAGACAATACTTCGTCGTGAAAATTATCCACAGCCTTATGAAGCATTAAAATCTCTTACTAGAGGGAAGGCAGGCATTACAAAAGCGGACATTCATACATTCATTGATACACTTAGTGTGTCTGCCAAAATAAAGAAGGAACTAAAGGCCATTACTCCGCACAACTATACAGGAGTGGATTTTGGCTTGTAAAAATTTAAAAATGTGAAGGTTTTACCGGCGGAATTACTGGAAGATTTACATGAAGTAAAAGGATTTGATGAAAATGCTTTTGTAGCTGTTCATCAAAAACCTGCAGTTACTTCTGTAAGACTTCATCCGGTAAAGCACAATAATTATTTTGCAGGAAATGAAAGGATTAATTGGTGTCCTACAGGGCGTTATTTGCCTGAACGGCCAACATTTACTTTAGATCCTTCCTTTCATGCGGGTGCCTATTACGTACAGGAAGCATCTTCTATGTTTTTAGATTATCTGTTGCGAAATCTATTGCCTGAAAAAAACAATTTACGTGTACTTGATCTTTGTGCCGCACCAGGCGGTAAGAGCACACTGTTAGCTTCCTTATTACAACCTGATAGTTTATTGATTTCAAATGAAGTAATTCGTACCCGTGCATCAATCCTTGAAGAAAATATGGTGCGTTGGGGCTATACAAATACCTGGGTCGCCAGTAATGATCCACGTGACTTTACAAAACTTAAAGGATATTTTGATGTAATAGTTGTAGATGCACCTTGCAGTGGGTCTGGATTATTCCGCAAAGATGAATATGCATTAAATGAGTGGAGCACTGCAAATGTAAATTTATGTAGTGAACGTCAGCAACGAATTCTTGCAGATATCTGGCCTTCATTAAAACAAGATGGCCTTTTAATTTATGCAACCTGTTCTTATTCACCTGAAGAAGATGAGCAAATTTTAGACTGGTTGTCAACTGAATTTGAAGTCGAAAGTTTATCTGTGGATATTCCGAAAGAGTGGGGGATTGTTATGGTGCAATCATCACAAAGAAATATTGTTGGCTATCGCTTCTTTCCTGATAAGGCAAAAGGCGAAGGGCTTTTTGTAGCTGCGATCCGTAAAAAGGGGATGGAAGAAACGGTCAAATACCCTAAGGTTAAAAGTGCTGTGCATAAATTAATACAACAACAAGTAAATCATTTAGTAAGATCTAATGATCTGCTTTATTTACAAAAAGATAAAGACGACTACTTTGCTATTAATTCTGCACATGAGAGTGATTTTTATTTGTTACAAAAAGCCTTGTACCTGAGGAAAACAGGATTGTCATTAGGGATGCCGACTGCAAAAGAATGGCTTCCGGATCACTCAATTGCGCTAAGCATAGATGCAAATGAAAATCTCAATTCTATATCCATAAATAAAGAGCAGGCATTGCATTTCCTAAAGAAGAGTGATCTGGAGATTTCTATTCCTGAAAAAGGCTGGTATATAATTAAGTACGAAGGGCTTGGATTGGGCTGGATTAAATCTCTTGGCAACAGGATTAATAATTATCTACCCAGGCACTGGAGAATACGAATGGAAATAACGGATACAGATTGGGCATAATTATTGTATTTTTCGATTCAATATTAATAAAATGAAATCTGGGTTTATTGCTTTTTTACTGCTTTGTGTTTTTACTATTAATATATATGCACAAGATAGCGATAGTCTTTTTGTAGTGCCAAATGATAATGGATGGATAATAGTGCATAAGGTAAAACAAAGTGAGACTTTGTTTATGCTCGCTCGTCGTTATCATGTACCGCCTGCAATGCTGGCGGATGCAAACGGACTAAGTTATCAAAGTAGCTTAAACAATAATTCTATTATTAAAATACCATTGGGCGCATTTAATACGCTAAAAGATAAGCGTGTACAGATGGAAGATGCAAGACCGCTTTATTATCGTGTACAAGGTGAAGATAATTTATACCATATAAGTAAATATTCAGGAGTTCCACAACGTACTGTTCAGGAATGGAATAATTTGTCTGATAATATTGTACAACAGGGACAAGTGTTGTTTGTAGGCTGGGTGTTATATGACGCTACGCAAATTGCAATGAATGCTGAACAATCACAAAATGTTCCTAAAAGACCCATAGTTAACTCGACGAATAGTCAATCTGTAAATAACAATAGATCTTCAACAAGTTTATCTATGAGTGCCAGCCCGGCTACAGATAATGATAAGTATAGTAATGTTCAGATAGATACCATCAAAAAAGGAAATGGAACAGATACTTCGCATATGGTTACTGAAATTGAGCAGTTATATATGTCGCAGACTAACAATGAGCTGAATACTACCACAGAAAAAGGCCCTGCGGTATTTTTCGATATGGCTGGAGGAACATCCGCTACTGTGTTTTATGCTTTTCACAATACCACACCACGTGGCACAATAATCAAAGTATTCAACCCTGGAAATGGGAAAGCGATATTTGTAAAAGTGTTGGGTCCTCTGCCTGAAACAAAGCAATATTATAATAGCATCATTGGTATTACAGGCGCGGCTAAAGAAGCATTAGGTGTTGAAGATAATAAAGCATGGTGCGAGCTTACATTTGCTGCTCAATAGATTTTAAATAAAAGTTAATAATGCTATTTATATTATTTACTCTTTTGTAATCTTTCAATGAAAGTACTTGTTATTCGTTTTTCTTCGATAGGTGATATTGTCCTAACAACTCCTTTGATCCGTTGTTTAAAACAGCAAAAGCTGGGTATAGAGATTCATTATTTAACGAAATCTGCGTATGAGGATGTAATCTCTTCGAATCCATATATCGATAAGTTTCATTACCTGAATGAAGACCTTAATGAAATAATAGAAACACTAAAAAAGGAAAAATTCGATTGCATTATTGATTTGCATCATAATCTTCGCACATTAAGAGTAAAAAAAGCTCTTAACGTTGTGAGTTATTCGTTTCCTAAACTCAATATAAAAAAATGGTTGTTAGTAAACTTTAAGATAAATCTGATGCCTGATAAAAGTATTGTGGAGCGATACTTTGAGACGGTAAAAAGGTTGGAAGTGCATAATGATGGCAAAGGCCTTGATTACTTTATTCCTGAGAGTTTAAGCGTTACTAACAAAGATATCCCTATGAGCCATTGGGCAGGCTTCGTTGGCTGTGTAATAGGAGGTTCTTACAACACCAAAAAACTACCTGTAAAGCAATGGAAGAAATTTTGTGAGCTGGCACCTTATCCTATCATATTGTTAGGTGGCCCGGAGGATAGAGAAACAGGTAGATTAATAGCAGAACAAGATCCGATTAAAATATATAATTCATGCGGCAAGTTTAGTCTTAATGAGTCCGCGCGTCTTATAGAATATGCCAAGGTTGTTGTGAGTAATGATACAGGATTAATGCATATAGCAGCAGCGTTTAAAAAGCCTGTAATTTCTTTATGGGGTAATACGTCTTCAGTTATGGGTATGTTTCCTTATTATGACTACAACAATTTAAAGGATAGGATAGCCTCACTATCTGTAATCATGGAAATGAAAAAATTATATTGTCATCCCTGTAGTAAACTTGGTTATAACAAATGTCCTGAGAAACACTTCAGATGTATGAATGATTTAAGTATGGACGAACTTTCTCTTCATGTAAATAAAATGTGGGCGCTTCCCAACCAAAAATAAAAAGGCGTATGTCTTACAAGACAAATACCTTTTCAAATGAAAAAGCTCTACCCTATCATAGTAGCGTGCTACGCTCTATTGTCCTTAAATTCCCAAAAGGTTTACGCATCACATGCTGCAGGTGCAGAACTGGTTTACCAGTGGGTTTCAGATTCTACTTACCTGTTTTCTTATCACTTTTATAGAGATTGCTTAGGTATCCCTGAGCCCGATAGCGTATCCATGTGTTGGTTTAACAGTTGCGACCCAACAGCAGGCGGATCTATCTGGCTTACTAAGTTGGCAATCTTGCCTGGGGGTGATCCTAATGGAACTCAGGTACTTTTGTCTTGTCCCGGCAAGCCTACTTCGTGCGATCTTGCAACTTCCACCCTTCCTGGTTACCAGGAGTGGTGGTATAGTGGTTCACTCACACTTCCCAGCAGATGTAACTATTGGACGTTTAATGTCTCAATTCCAGCAAGAAATAACGCAATAAGTAATTTGAATTTAACAACACCCACGCCAACTGGGACACATGACCTTTATACCCAGGCAACTTTCGATAACCTGGATGCACAGGGTAATTCATCACCCTATTTCACGGTGAAGCCTGTACCTTACATCTGTGACAATGTGCCTTATACTTATAATAATGGTGCCTACGATCCTAACAATGATTCTATATACTATGAATTTATAACTCCTGAAAGAGGTAACAGTGTGAGTTGCCCGCTATCCTATGCTGATGAGACTTATGTATCTGGATATAGTCTTTTCAAGCCGTTACCTATTACAGGTACATTTGTATTTGATGATATAACAGGTCAGATGAGCTTTACACCTAACCTGATAAGTATTGATGTAGTAACAATCAAAGTTCATGAGCTTCGTCACATTCCTTCATTGGGTCCTGACAGGATAGAGATAGGGAGTGTGATGCGTGATATTGAGATACAGATAATAGCTTGCAGTGAGCCACAGCCTACGGTAACCGCAGATACCAGTACAGTTATTGGAGCAACCTTTGGAGGAGGCCGTCTTAACGCTTGTGCAACACAGCCTTTTAGCTTCGACTTTACAGCGACATCAACTGATTCATCAGCAGTGTTAGTGGCGTCGGATAATAGTTCTATCATTATGCCTACTAAAGAGCGTGTTACTTATAAAGGCACACTTTCGGATTCCATCACAGGTCATTTTACATGGACACCCGGACTGACGGATACAGGGCTTAAGGT
>DATNFP010000187.1:0-18950 GCA_035606335.1 Flavipsychrobacter sp.
TTGATTCATTTACCGGATAAATTTTTACAAATATAGTTTACGATACTCTATCGCGTAACATATCAGTTTCAGTTGATATTTATATATTAAGTGGCTGTATTTCCCATTGAATAAAAGAATATTAATTAATTCATTAAATAATTTATAATCAATAACTTACAATCAAAATGTTTCCCGAACATGCCTCAAAAATTTCCCATTCATACCCCATATATGCCACAGTGTGAGAATTGCCTCATCCTGAAATAAATTCACGCCTTAGTTTGTGAGATGCTTCACTCCACACTTTCGCACCTGGCTACACCATTCCTTTTCAGTATGACATTTGGGATTGGGATGACTGAAATTAATATATGCTATCCATAAGGGCCTATATTAACAGCCCTAACAAAAATACTACACTGGAATTTTATGAGCAAAAACAGATGCTCACATTTTTGAAAATGTGTTACAACAGAAGCCAGATATATTTCAATTACTGCTTAATGATCTTGTAGGTTTGAGTCTCTGTGTCAGCGTTTGTCATCGTAATGAAATACATTCCAGGCTGCAAGCCTGATATGCTAATCGTAGCGTTTCCTTTTATAAGACTTCCATTCTGCAATACTTTGCCAGTAATATCTGATATATGATAGCTGTATTCATCAGGTGAGGCTACATTTATATAATTCTGTGCAGGATTCGGGTAAATATTTATTTGACTGCTATGAGCTACTGTTTTTTGAATGTTCAATGTAGTTTCGAGATTAGTATAGTCGTTCTTAATTGAGCTGGTGTCCATAGCATAATTAGAGATATGGATCATGGCAACATTACCGCTTGTTTCTTCATGATTTGTTTCGGAATCGTCCTCAAAAAAGACAAGCGTCTTTACACTGTCGTACACATAATCATTAGCGGTATCTGCATAGCCGCCCTGATTGACATTATTTACAAAAATAAACATGTTACCAGTAGTTGCATCCCTTGATATAGCAATGTATTCATATTGGCTATCGTATAATGATACACTATCTGCATTAAAATTGGGATAAAGGACAACCGTACCGCTCTGATTATAAAAACCGTTATCACTGCTGCGGTGATTATAATCTATTAGCTTTTTATACCCCTGAACTGTATCTAACTCAACCAGCATTTCAATAGTGTAACTGCCAGATGAAAGGAAATTAGCCGCGTCGTTAAAGGTAATGCCACAACCGCTTCCGAAACTATATACATCTTTTGTGACACCACCAGGCAGTGCCGTCATAGTATACGAGCCGCTACAAGCAGATATGAGATCCGGGCCAACTCCGGAGGACTCATGTAAATTGCCATTAAAATTGTAGCTATACGTAGTCTGGGCGTAAGAGCCTGCTACAAATAAATTAATTACAACAAAAAGGAGTAATGAGTGTTTCATAGACAATATTTTTAATAAAATTAAAAAAATGATTGTCAAATCCATACAACATAGAATGTAGTTTATCCTTAGAAAAATTGTCATAATACCTGATATATTCTATAAATTCCAAGGACATCCGCCTTACGATAAATTCTAAAACAATTTTACGAACCTGGGAGAGGAAGCTTTATTTCTGTCTTTTATAAAATCAAACCCTACAGTTACTTCATGCGATCCCTTGGTATATGGCTGTAGTACCGATGCATAGTAATCGTATGCATAACCTATGTTAACATTATTTGTTACCTGCACGTGTACAATTCCTTCAAATGATTTATCAGTGCGATATGTTATTCCGAACATTATTCTATCATAAAATATTTCAGAAACATTAAAATCTGAGCTGAAAGGAAGATTGTATAGCCTATTGCCTGCATAGCGGCATAGCATCTGCTCCAGTAATTTTACCTTTTCACCAATTGCGAATACATAACCTCCACATGCGTAATAACTCCTGAGCTGCTTGCTTCCTTCATCATTAGTATTAATATTCTTATCGTAATAATTCTGAAGAAGGTTAGGTACTGCGGCTCCTGCATAAAAATTATCGCCTGACCAATAAACCCCTGCACCTACATTGGGTAGAAAAATATTATTAAAGTTATTTACAAGGGAAGGGTCATTTTGCTGGTAAGGGTTTAAATCGTTATAACGCGCAGAATATAAGGCCGCTCCAGCCTGTAATCCAAAAGACAATATTGATTTTCCTGTAAGGATACGGTATGCATAATAAGCCATCGCGTTTGTAGTGGTTGTAATGCCAAGCTGTTCATAATTTACGTTTACCCCTAAGGCAACATGCCTGAATGATGAATTGGGATTGCCAACCGACCCATCAATAGACATATTAAATGTTTTGGGTGCTCCATCTATACCCGTCCACTGAGTTCTATAAAAGGCATTCACAGTAGTTACACCTTTCTCCCCTGCATAAGCTGGGTCATATAAAAGCTTGTTGAACATGAACATTGTGATATGAGGATAGCTTTGTGCATTGCTAAACAAAGGCCCAACAATTATTGCGAAAACCAAAGTGGCTTTTTTCATAAAATATCTTTAGGTGTTATCGCTCGATCATAATATAGCCTGTGTAGGAGCTCTTTATTAATTGACCCTTTTGTAAATTCAGCTTTAATACGTAATAATAAGTACCTGATGACAACGGGCGCCCATTTTGGGCTGTGCCTGCCCAAGTATTTTTATAATCGTTCTGCTGGTAAACCACATCGCCCCACTTATCAATGATAGATAAAGAATTAGATGGGTAATTGCTGATCCCCTCGATAGTAAATACATCATTTATCCCATCACCATTGGGTGTAATTACATTATGGATATTGATAGGGGCATCACAATCTTCCTTACCAACAGATATGACAGTTGATGTCTCACAATTATTACTATCGGTTATACGAACCGCATAATTACCTGCACTAAGTCCCTGGACATAATTACCTGAAAAATTACCGGACCATGCATATGTATAAGGAGTAGTACCTCCCGTGACATTCAATGTAATTTTACCATCTGCTCCTGCGCAGGTTTCATTGTCAACATTATATTCAATAGCAACCGATAATGGTTCGCTGACGATAACTGAATCAATTGCTTTTCTACCACTGATAGTATCATTAACAGTAACATAATATTTGCCTGCGGGTAGTCCGCTTATCGAATCAGCGGCGCTACCATTACTCCAGCTATAGTCATATTTTCCGCTGCCATCGGTGACTGTAATTTTTATAGCGCCAGTGGAATCATTATGACACTTTGTATTTGTTGTATTGACAACAAAAGACAATGGAGCAAGAGAAGATAGACGCGAACCTATTTTATAAATGTAATAATCTCTTCCTGAACGAGGAGACCACTGCCAAAAATATCCGTTACCATAAGTCAGGTCGAAAGCATCATTAAGACACCAGGGCTGCAAGGTAGTTGTATCTTCTTTCATAGTTGCAGGGTCAACTAATACAGCTACAGAATTAAAATTAGAAGTATCAAATAGCGTTATTATTTTATTACCCAAGTAATAATACCCAGTGGGAGTTTGTGTTTTGTATCTTGGGAATGGGCCATAATCTATAAATGTGGAGGTGCTTTTTACAAACTTGAAGCATGTGTTGTGAGCGTCATCAATAAAATAAAGTGTATCGTTATTTTCGGCAATAGATGAAAAATAATCTCCTATATGGCCATGTCCGGGAATTGCTGCTACCAAAGACTTTGTTGCAAGACTGAATTTGTAAATAGTATCTTCATAATCTTTAGTCCATAAATACTGGCTATCCACTGCCATTGGCCCCATAAAATGAAAATTCCAAACAGGGTAAGATATTGAATCCAGTTTATTGCCTGAAAGATCGTATTTATAAATATAGCCTTTACTTGGGAGTGTATCATACCAGGATAGCCTAACTCCTGATATCCATAAAGCGCCGTTAGCATAAACTATGCCTCCTGGCTGCATAATATAACGTGAAGCATTAGGAATACCTGCATTTAAATCAAAAGAATCTATTACGCATGTCTGGCCATAATCAGTAAAGCTTATTAACAGCGCCAACAAAATAATATAGCAGGTTTTAGGCATGGGTATCTAATTCATTACTAATATAATGAAACTTAGGTAACTTTTCATGCTTTTTTGTATGAATATCAGTACGATGGCTGCCTAAAAAGTTATTGATATGCCTTTGCCTATTCCTTTATTGTAGAGATGTAAATATTGTTTATGATAAATTTCCCTTGCGAATTTTGCATGGCAAGCCCTCCGTGCACCCCGTCTCTTTTTAATTTTTTTGCGTGGTGGATAAAACTGTGCTGCCCTGGAAAATCTCCCTTTAAATTCCACAGGTTCAATCTCCTGACAGGAGAACTAAGATCTTTACTATAAAAATATTCGGAACCACTGTTAAAGACTGATGTGTAGATAACCAAACTGCCTACTTCTTCTATACGATAAAAATCTTCGATTGAATATAGGCTACCTCCCGGAGAATATCGATATACCCTCCCGCACTGAGAATAACCATAAATTGTTCCTGCGGGAAATTTATATGTTTGTGTGGGAGTAACAATCTTAACCTCGAGCTTCCAGTCAGCAACAGGAGGAAATTTCAGTTTATTACCATTTTCGGAAAGATTTACCTTGTAAGAAAGATGATCGTTGACCAAATCGTTTTTTGTAAGGTATACTCCGGCAAAGCAGGAATCGTTCTGCGCAAAAACAGAATGTCCCGCGATGACCAAAACAAGGATAAAAAATATTTTTTTCATTGAACCTTCGTTTCAGGTTATTGAAAACTTGTGTTTATTTCTTTGCTTTTATATCGATAGTAACATTAGCATTATCAGACATAAACATTGCCAATCCGCCTTTTCCACCGACACCAAAATCCCTGCGATTGATGGGAAAAGTCCCTTTAAACTCAGCAGTATTCCCATTTTCTATGAATGTAAAGGGAACTTCGATTGCTTTTGTTTTTCCCTTGATGGTAACATTGAATGTGCCAATGTATTGCGCTCCCTTTTTTGCAAACTTTGTAGATGACATCTGAATAGTTTTGTACTTAGCAGCATCGAAATAGTTTTCGCCCTGCAGGTCTTTGTTTCTTTTATCTATTCCTGTGTTTATCGTACCCACATTAAGAGACCCTTTTAATGAAGATGACCCCAGCTTATCGGGACTAAAAACCAGAGATGTTGCGATACCCCCAAAATGACCCGTTACATCTGATCCTCTATTTTTTATAGTAAAAGATACATTGGCCGAAGTTTGAGTCCATTTAGTCTGACTGAAAGCCATTAATGTGGAAAGAGAGATAGCCATTAAGCTCAACAATACTTTTTTCATAAGATAGATTTTGGTTTGTTTTAAAATTTCTTTTATCAACTTATTTATATTTAAACTCTTTTGATTTTACTATAGCAAATGACCTGGATATATTGAATCCGAAGTGTATTTGACCCTTACTCCAGCTGTCGGTGGTCTGTCCCATAAATGTGCGATCCGTTATTCCCTGTGAATTAGTAAACATTAGTTGAAACACATGTCCACCACTTTCGATCTCTAAACCAACTGATAATGAATTATGCGTAGGAGCACCATTATATGTAAGGTCGGTATTAGTGAGCCTGTAATAGTATTCCCCTGTTATAGAAAGGCGTTTAGTAATCCTTATTTTACCTCCTATTCCTAATGCTATTGTATTGTTCAAAAATTTAGAACTGTCAATAATATTATAATGTATTATAGTTGGCATCAATTGCAGGGAAAGGTAATCACCGAATTTTCTCGCTATCAGCAACTGATTAACGTAATACAACCTGTCTTTAAACTGAAATGTTTCTCCCTGAGGCAAAGAGGGGGCTGGTGTGGTCTGCACGGATATAGCACCATAATAATCTAACGCAATTGGTGAGGCACCATGCTTTTGCCGGAGCAATCTTAATTTTAAAAATCCATCGTCCTCTTTATTGAAAACACTATGTCCTATTCCTACCATCAGCCATTTAGTAATTCCATAGTCAAGCCCAAGTCTTGTGGTTGCATCATCAAGCCCATAAAAATTCTGTGCTCCCTGGTTTAATTGACCAAAACGGTGTGATATACGGAAGTCGAGCACACCATCAGGGAGATTTGTGACACTACTGCCATTGATAATCCTTGTAGATGTAAAAACTTTTACAGCCTCATTCTTTACAGGCTTAATGCTGCTAAGAGCATTAGGGGCAGCATCTACAGTATCATCAGTGTTTTCGACCTGACCAAATGCCCCTAAGAAAAGGGAGCAAAGCAACAGGAGAAGTAAAATTCTTTTACCCATATAATTGATAGTTTTTGATTAAGATAAATTAGTTATCAGGTGCACCTTCATTAACCCAACGTATCATTTTATCAATATCACATTCAGATAGCTTATTTCCATTTTTGGGCATACTATTATGTCCCGGCATAGGATTTCCAGTAATATCTGTAATAAGAAAATCGTAAGAGGCCACAGCTTTGATCCCTGCATAGTTTGTATAATTATGTCCGCTCACTGAAGCACCTGCAGCATCGTGACAACCGCCGCTTATTGCACAGTTGGTATTGAGAATAGGGACAATATCTGCTGAATAACTAACAGTAGTTGTGTCGCAAGTGGTAGCGCCTGGATAAGCTTCATTGTAATTATCGTTATAACAACTAACAAGCGTTAACAAAGCGCATGCAATAGGTAATAGTTTTTTCATGCCTCCTATTTATACTGTTTGTGTGTTTTACAATAACGGTATAAAATAAAATTGCACCGTCAAGTATGGGCCGGCAGGAAAACAATGTTGAAATGGGAAAAGAGGATTATGAAGCGGGTAAAAAAATAAACGGAAATAAAAGGTAGAATATCCCATTCTTTCGAAAAGCGTATTTTTTTACCCAATAAGAAAATTGTTTAAGTTTCTTTTTAGTTTTTATACTTCTTATCGGTTATGTATTACAGCTTAACCAGCTTTTTGAAAGCAATACCATTATTATTTCTCATACACACATTATAAACCCCTGAAGGAAACGTTGTTATATCTATTGTTGTTTGCGTTTCGGTCAACTGTCGTTGTAACATTATTCTACCTATAATATTGGTGATAGTGAGTGTATTATCTTTTGTTAGTGTTTTAATAATCAGCTTATCAATTACAGGATTGGGATAAATATCAATGTTATCACTTTTATTGACTTCTGCAATGGCATTTGCCACATCAGCAACTTTGCGAATCCTGTTATTATTTTGATCTGAGATGTATAGATCGCCTGATGAATTTATTGCAATGCTCGCAGGAAAATATAATCGCGCTGCCAAAGCGCTGCCACCATCTCCGCTAAAACCCGGCTTACCATTACCAGCTACAGTTGTAATGATGCGCGTTGTTTTATCTACTCTTCTGATACAATGATTATTCTGATCGGCTATATAAAGGTCGCCATAAGCATCCAATGCCACGCTATTAGGATTATATAGCTGGGTGTCGGTCGCTATGCCGCCATCGCCATTGTATCCCGGAATGCCAGTACCTGCATACGTTGTAATAATACCTGAAGCATTTACTATTCTGATACAATTATTGTCGTTATCAGCAATGTAAATATTTCCTGATCTATCGACGATTACTCCAGTAGGATAGTTTAACTGCGCTTTGGTAGCGAGACCACCATCACCGCTATAGCCTAAAGCTCCAGTGCCAGCTATAGTAGTAATAATATTGGTCGCGATATTTACCACTCGTATACGGCTGTTACCTTCATCGGCGATGTATAAATTGCCCGACGTATCAAGACATAGTCCTTCAGGAGTATTCATCCTTGCCACATAAGCTAACCCACTATCCCCACTATAACCAGGATATCCTTCACCTGCGTAGATACCATAGCCACCGGAAGCGGTTTTTCTCATTACCCGATCAAATTGTCTATTGGATATATATAAGTTTCCCTTTTTATCTATTGCTATTCCCCGAGGGCCACTACTGATACTTACAATTGATGTAATAATACCTGTACTTCTATCTATTTTTCTTACGACATTATTATCCTGATCTGAAACATAAAGGTTGCCTGCGGTATCTAACGTTATAAAACCGGGAACATTTAACTGAGCCAAGATCGCAGGACCGGAATCTCCGCTCAAACCTGCTGAATCGGTACCAGCTATAGTAGTTATTATCCCAGCCTGAGCTATGCAACGCAATGAGAAGCATACTACAGCGATAATAATGACTACTATCAATAAAAAACACTGTTTCATAATAATTTTTAATGACTGACTATCATCGCTTTTGATATTTTGAAATTGGCGGTACTAATAGAATAAAAATATATTCCGTTCTGCAGGTTGGTGTTGTAAATAATATGATGACCTCCTTTGTTCAATGGCCCCAGATTTTCTGAAAAAATCCTACGCCCGGAAATATCGAATATATCCAGCATTACATTTACATCAGGACGAGGCATTTGAAAACTGATGGTAGTTTGTCTATCAAATGGGTTAGGATAATTGCCAACGGTAAAAGCTTCATTTTGCAACAGATTTGCTTCGGTAGGCTTTACACGGGTATTTAACTTGTATACAGTATTACCACTTGCGTACATTAGTGTATCTCCAAATCGTCTGAAACGGTTGATAGCAAATCCAGGTAAGTACCCTTCAGGAATATAGTCCTGATATGGAGGCGTGAGTACGCCAAAGGTAGAGTCGCTAAACCATGTTTCACCACCATCAATAGTTCCATAGGTAGGTTTTGTATTATCTCCGCCTATCCAGCCCACACTATCATTTATAAAACCAATACCCTCCTCGTCATAATCATATACAAACGAGTGTTCAACCCATGTAATACCACCATCCACACTTTTCAGAAAAAAATCGTTACGTGATGTTGAACTTAAATTTTCAATACTAGCATAGGCTATATTTTTACTGGGGAAAGATAATTTCCATACTATTTCTGTTCCGGTACGGGTGGCATGATAACATGCATTCCAGGTGATACCTCCATCGGTAGTATGCAATATCAAAGCTTTTCCATCATTCCCTGTCCCCGAGATGAAGCCTGTATCCGGACTAAAAAAATAACCATCTACAAGACCTCCAGCATAAGCGCTCATATCTTTATAAGTCCATGTAACTCCTTTATCAGTTGTTTTTAAATACCCCGCGGGACCATAATAAGGTCCATAAGCATAAACGACATAGCTATTAACTACTGATATACCACATATACCGACAGGATGAGGATAGGGTATTTTTGCGGGCATCCATGTTATACCGCCATCACTAGTTTGATATAAAACATTTGTATCCCTACTAACAGCTGAAAAATAGCCAAGATTGCCTACCCAGCCTGTAAGAGAGTCCGCAAAACCAATAGAACGATAAAATGTTGCGGAGCTATCTTTAAGTAATTGCCAGGTGTTTCCACCATCAGTAGTTTTGAAAATCCGTCCATACTGTGAAGGATACACATAACTATATACGGGATTTATTGCCCATCCAAGATTAGCGTTTAAAAAAAAGAAATCGTCGCATCTCCAACTTTTGGGAGCTTCAGGTAATGCCTGCCAGTTGTATTGGGCAATGCTTAGGATTGGTACCAATAAAAATACCGGTAGTAAAAATTTTAATCTCATAGAATGCATATTAAAACAACCTACTACCCATAGGTTTATTCCGGAAATAATAACTACTACAATAGACGTATAAAAGATAATAAATCTTTAATGAAGTATAAAATAGTAAGTCTGAGCACAGACTTTAGCCACCAATATAACCGCCGATGATCGGCAAAATCTCGCCTGTAATAAAACTGGAACATTGCGGAGATGCGAGAAAAACATAGGCAGGAGCTATTTCTTCTGGTTGGGCAGCACGTTTCATTGGTGTTTTTGATCCAAATTGCTCCAGTTCTTCACCTTCCCTATCGGATGGATTTAATGGTGTCCATACAGGACCAGGGGCGACAGCATTTACCCTTATGCCTTTTGGAATGAGATGCGTTCCTAACGAACGGGTAAAAGAATGGATGCCGCCTTTTGTTAGTGAATAATCGAGTATATTTTCGTTACCCAACAACCCTGTAACAGAGCCAGTATTAATTATTGCACTACCCTGTTTCATATGGGGAACAACGGACTGTGCCATATGGAAATATCCATAAAGGTTTGTCTTTAGGGTAGTATCGAAATGTTCTTCCGTCAAGTCCTCAAAATTGGAAACATGGAGTTGGAAAGCAGAATTATTTACAAGCACATCAAGCTTACCAAACTCATCGACGGTTTGCTTTACAGCATATTGGCAAAAGTCCCTGTTGGACACATCTCCGGGAATGAGCAAACATCTTCTACCTTCTTTTTCAACCATTTTCTTCGTATCTTCAGCATCCTTATGTTCGTTGAGATACACAATGGCAATATCAGCTCCTTCACGAGCAAATAAAATAGCTACCGCTCTGCCTATGCCAGAATCACCACCCGTAATAATAGCTATTTTGTCCTTTAGCTTATCGGAACCTTTATAATAAGGAGCGTCGCACATTGGTTTCAAATCAAGATTAGCTTCGATACCAGGTTTTTTTAAATGCTTTGCAGGCATCTTAGGCTCCGGATATTTCCTAGCGCCGGCCTGCATTGCGTGCTTAACTTCTTTTTTAGGATTTTTCTTATCCGCTTTTGCTACCTGTTCCTGGATCTTCCTGTGTTTCTGCGCCGCCTGGTCTGCCTCATGCTTATAATTGTTCGTAGTCTTCATGGTTTATATATTTAATGGAAAGACTTTACAAAGACTCAAAAATTATTCCATAAGAATTACCACCTATTTCGCACGCATTTTATTTCCTTTTGTCTCGTGTGTAACTTCAGCGAGGCTCAGCGCTTCCATCAGGGGCGGGATGTACATTCCAAATCGTCCGCGAAGACCCTTTTTAAGCCCGTACCATCCACTAACAGGATTTGTTTCTGAACGTCCCCATGCTTCAACGGTGCCGTCTTTTGCAGGCTTTTGCTCATCGGCGCTTCCCAGCTCCATCCAGTCACCATGCTTTTTGAGCATAGTATGAAGGTCTGCCAGGCAACGATAGTCGTATAATAAAACAGTTTTGCCAACTGTACATACCAGTACCTCCTTGCCATCTTTTACATCTGCATGCATAGTATATTCTGAACTTAATGGTGGTGTCTTTAAGACCATTGGCTTTTCTTTTGTTCCAATTTTATTTTTCATTAGCTTTTGTGCATTAAAATTTGCGTTATTAAAAAATAGCCTTTGACGACCCTACTAATGTTAGTAATTCCTGTTTGGGAGATGCTTCAAAGCCTGCTGCATTAAGCTGTTTCTGAAAATCAAGAAATGAGGGAAGGTCACTGAACATTTTATGATCTTCTTCTGATCTGAAAAATGCAGTATGAATAAATGTTTTGTTATCGGGGCTTAAACATGCGCTGTAAAATATCCCCGGATTATTTAATTGCTGTAAATCATTCATTACTGTTTGAATATTCTTTTTGTTCTGCTCAGTAAAGTCTGGCTTTGCTGTGTACACTACTTTTACGATTTTCATTTTTGTTACCATTTTAATTTTGACGTTTGAGCAAAACAAAACGATAGCCTATTCCGCAATTTTTTCTAAATATTTTTCCATTGTCTTCCTATTGTACTCTAAATGATGGAGTTGCAGATCGGAAGCCCTGGATTTAAACGGGTCTACCCCTCTGATAACTTTCATTCGTAGGTCAAATAAATGCTCTTTGTCTGCCTTTTCAGCATTGCGCACCATTTCTATTTTTACTGCTTCTTCCTGAAATTTCTGCTTGGGGTTGTATATTCCATTCAATTCAGAACACTGATGGCAAACGCCCTGCTTGTTTATCAAAGCACACCTGCCCTCAAAGATTTCTATCATTTTGGACCTACCTGCATGTAAGTAATATTTAGTCATGGGCTCCGTAATATCTAGGATCTGGGCAATTTCACCGACCTTAAATTCGTAGACATCTTTTAATAAAATGCAGATCTGCTGCTCCAGTGGCAATGATTTTGCGATACATGTAAAGCAGAAAGCAATATGCTCTTTAATTTCAAATTGTGCATGGGGGGAGTTTTCTATAATATTCGCAGCCTCATTGAAAAATTCAGGGCTGGAATGGGCTGATTCTCTTGCAATATCCGTAACATTCGCTACCCAGCGCTTTTTTGCCCTCAAATTGTCTTTGGCCAGGTTTGATGCAATTGCAAACAGCCATGTTTTGAGAGAAGACTGCCCTCTAAATGTATGAAGCTTCTCTGTTGCTTTTATAAATGTATCGTGGACAATATCTTCCGCATCTGCAACACTTGCCGTGATACGCAAGATGTAAGACTTAAGCTGTCCCTGAGATAGCTCAAATTCATTTTTAAGCTGTTCTGTCATATGCTATTGCAATAAACCATGCATTTAAAAAGAGCATTTTTACGGCATTACAAAAATATCTCAGTTATAAATATGAACAAAAAGAAATGGGGAAACCATACATTGAGTCACAAAAATTGAAAAGGTATATTTATCGTAAAATAAATTAACTTATTGGTAATAAATATGTATATTTAATAGCGTTTAGAAGTTGCTGATTTGATTACCCCTGAAAAGTAAATTTTCAATAAAAAGCAATGAAAAATCTTAAATGCCTATTCGCTATAGTAATAACTTTATTCAGTTTTGTAAATCTTAGCGCACAAACTTTATCAGATGCTCCTGAACAGAACTGCATAGGAGGCATCCCTGTCTGCAAACCAGTATACCATCAGGCCAATTCATACCTGGGTGTTGGCACGGATTCGGAACTTACCACAGGAAATTATGATTGTATCCCTACTGCAGATGCGGGACTTGGCGGCGAACGAAATTCGGTATGGTATATTATACATGTGATCACCCCCGGCAAAATAGTTTTTACCATTACCCCTAATGATTCTGTAGATGATTATGATTGGAGCATGTGGGACATAACAGACTCCGGATGTTCGGCGATCTATAATTATACCACTAATACGCCGCTTAATTATCCATCAGTACGCTGCAACTCTTCCGGTGAAGTGCCTGTTACAGGACTTTCATTCTTCGCAGCCAGTCCGAAAGAAGGGCCGGGATCAACACCTCCGATGAGTTCAGCATTGCCTGTAATTGCCGGCCAGACATTTGCTTTATGTGTTATCAACTGGACAGAATCAAAATTTGGATATACACTGGACTTTTCTAACTCTACGGCGTCTATATATGATACTGTGAGACCTACTTTTAAATCGATAAGTGCAGGCGCATGTAACTATCCTAACGATACCCTATACGTAACCATGAGCGTGCCCGTGCTTTGCAGTACGCTTGATCCGGATGGCTCAGATTTCCATCTCAGTCCTTCAGTACCCGGGGTAACGATAAACCAAGCTTTTAGCTCTGTTTGCCAGGCGGGTGCAACAATTACTACCAACTACCAACTTGTACTATCAGAAGCATTACCACCTGGAACGTATAGTTTGCATAGCCAGGTAGGGCACGATACCAATACACTGATAGACAATTGCGTGAATGAGCAATCGACCCATGACTCGATAGTATTTACCATAAGACCGCCAAGCGGGGCGAGCAGCGATACGACAATTTGTAATGGAGATACTGTTAAACTGCACATATCTCTTAATGTTGATACAAGCGTAAAAATCCGATGGGCACCTAATTCGTTTATAAGTAATGATACTATACCAAACCCCAAAGCAACGCCAAAGAATAGCACTGACTATGTAGCAACTCTTACCTATAATGTGGCTAGCAATTCGTGTATAGCTACCGATACCGAGCATGTGAAAGTGCTGGAGTGGTATCAGTTTAATAATCCTGACACCTCGATATGCCCGAATACTGCAGTTCAAATGCGGGTTTCGGGAGATGCACATTTTCAATATAAATGGACGCCTGTGGCCGGATTGAGTAATCCGAATATCATTAACCCAATAGCACGACCGGATAGCAATATTACTTATACCATGACTGCCTCTTACCCGGGATGCAAGGATAGCTCAAGCTCTGTGAGTATAGCCATTATCCCAGACCCAGTTCCTTTTAAGCTGGTTGGGGATACATTAATATGTATCGGAGTACCGGAACAATTAGGAGTGCCAACCGATAGCGTAACCTTTTTGTGGAACACCGGAGACACGTCATGCTGTATAGAAGTAAGCCAAACCGGTAAATATATTCTACATCAGTTTAATCGATGTATCATATCTGTGGCAGACAGCATAAATATATATGCCTATCCATGCGATAGCTGTATCTGGGTTCCTTCTGCCTTTACACCAAATGGAGATGGTAAAAATGATAAGTTTGACGTAGTAAACCGTTGCCCATTAAAAAGCTACCAGCTTGAAATTGTGAACAGGTTCGGACAAGTAGTCTTTTTAAGCTATAACCTGAATAATAAATGGGATGGAACACAAGGAGGTGTACCTGTTGAAATAGGGACTTATTATTACTTCATAAAATATACCCGGAACATTACAGGGTCACCGGAGGAATCGGTAAAGGGAGATGTTACTGTAATTCGATAATTTGGCAATTCTGCAATATGACAATTGGCAGGAGGGTTTCTGTAGTGATTAGTCGTTTGCGTGGAATAATTAATATCTTTATAGCCATAGTATCCTAAATACAAAACGATTTGGAAGTAGCTGTACAATGGGAAATTAATGCAAAATCTAAATGGCTTCGTTTACCTTTCCGGGAGATATTTTTGCATAAGGATCTCCTATTCCGATTGGTAAGAAAAGACTTCCTCGCATCGTACCAACAAACTATTTTAGGTCCTATCTGGATATTTTTACAACCTTTGTTAATTACCCTCACCTATATTGCTGTCTTCAAGTCAATAATTGGCATCCCTACGGGCAACTCTCCTTCACCATTGTTTTATCTGCTTGGTATAATAATATGGAATTATTTTTCAGATTCCATACTCAATATATCATACACTTATACCGCGTATGCTTCTGTTTTTAATAAAGTATATTTTGCCCGGATCATTGTGCCGGTTTCTTACCTGCTCGTAAATCTTATAAGATTAGGGATACAGTTTATTCTTTTTCTGCTTCTGTTTTTCTTTTTCCTGATCCGCGATGCCAATGTGGCGCCTAACTGGTACATATTATTGGTACCGGTTTGCTTATTGCTAATATCAGGAATAAGCCTGGGCGCCGGGCTAATATTTGCTTCCCTTACTGCAAAATACAGGGATATACAAAACCTGCTTTCGTTTCTGCTGCGTATCCTGATGTTTATCTCCCCAGTTATTTATCCTCTTGCTATTGTGCCTGAGAAATTTAAGACATTGTTTCTAATTAATCCACTGACATTGTTAATTGAATTCAGCCGTTATGGCTTTTTAGGGAGTGGTTATCATGACCTTCTTTACCTGGTTTATAGTACAGTGTTCACTATTGCTGTATTGGCAACAGGTATCGTATTGTTTAATAGAAGGGATGGAAGAATAATGGATGTGATATAAATAACAGCTATGAGCCAAACTGTAATAACTGCCGAAAATATATGGAAACAATACCGGCTTGGAACTATTAATTCCAACACATTCAAAGAGGAACTTAATCGCTGGTGGCAAACAACAGTGTTGCGCAAAGGAGATATTCAATCTGTTTCGCAAGGCATTGGAGATGAAGACAATATTCATTCAAAAACATTCTGGGCATTACAGAATATAAATTTTGAAGTGAATAAAGGTGAGGTACTGGGAATAATAGGAAAAAACGGAGCAGGGAAATCTACGTTATTAAAGATATTATCGAGAGTGACAAAACCTACCAAGGGTAGCATCAGGGGACAAGGAAGAGTGGCTAGCCTGCTGGAAGTAGGCACAGGTTTTCATGAAGAACTAAGCGGCATGGAAAATATATTTTTGAATGGAAACATACTTGGGATGACAAACCGTGAGATACGTGAAAAGCTTGATCAGATTATTGAATTTTCGGGAGTGGAGAAATTTATCGATACACCCGTAAAACGATATTCATCGGGTATGTACGTACGTCTGGCGTTTGCAGTAGCTGCGCACCTGGAACCTGAAATATTGATAGTAGATGAAGTGCTGGCTGTAGGAGATGCGGAATTTCAAAAACGATGCCTGGGCAAAATGAATGACATCTCAAAAAGGGATGGCTGCACAGTTGTTTTTGTAAGTCATAACATGCAGGCTATACAAAGCCTTTGCACAAAAGCTATTTTGATAAAAGAAGGTGCTATAAGCAGCCAGGGAAATCCATCGCAGGTCATCAGCAGTTACATAAGACAAAGCCGTAGCTATAATTTCGTAAAAAGCTGGGATACAGAAAATGAAGCTCCCGGCAATGAATATATCAGGGTAGATAAAATAGAAATAAAGCCGGAGTTGGAGAATGATCAATCTATAATAGACATCAGAACTCCACTGCATATTTCATTTTCTTTTTCCAGTTTTTCAGATATTAATTTATGTGTTGGTGTTCATTTGTTTACAATATCTGGCGATTGCATTTTTGATGTTTGTTCTTTACCACAACAATATGCTGTCGGTGTATACAAGGGAGAATGCACAATACCAGGACATTTTTTAAACGACGGAGCTTATTATATCTCATTAATTTTTGTAAAAGACACTTCTATACAATTATTTTATCTTGAAGAATGTCTTTCCTTTGAAGTAGAAGATTTTAGGGAAAACTTTGCCTGGTTTGGAAAATGGATGGGACATGTACGCCCGGCTTTCCCGGTGAATATAAGTACGATAAAACTTTTATAATAAGGCAGTATATGTCTTTACAACCACTATACCGTGTACAACATATAAACTTGCGCCAATCGCTAACTTACCCATCCTCTGAAAAACAATATTTTGTTTTTTGGTGGAATGAAATACCTCTTGGACATTATTATAAAGAAGACTCATCCACAAATACAGATGAATGGGAACGTTTAGTTTGGAAAACAATAAAACCTACCATTGAATACTACTGCAGTAAGCAAAGAATTGATATTTTAATTCTGCAGGAAATCTTTTTAGAAAAAGACCAGAAAAGTATTCAATCAGCATTTAATAATTTATTCTACTCCTATACCATTAAACCTGAAAATAATCTTCCTTCTGTTTCTTTAGTTATTTGTACACGTAACAGGGCTAATCTATTAGAGAAATGTCTTAATTCATTATCTCAACTAAACTATAAGGCATCGGAAATAATAGTTGTAGATAATGCACCCGATGATGATAGCACTAAAAAGCTTGTAGCAAATTATCCTGAAGTGCGCTATGTGAAAGAAGAGCGAAAGGGGCTTGACTATGCGAGAAACTGCGGAGTGAATGTAGCCAAATTTGATATTGTTGCCTTCACTGACGATGATGTTGACCTCCATCCTGATTGGGTTTGGCGGTTTGCTGAAAGCTTTGCTGACTATAAAGTGCAGGCAGTTACCGGAATAGTATTTGCGAAAGCGCTCGATACAAAATCACAATATTATTTTGAGAAATACTGGAGTTTTAACAGAGGGTATAGACCCGTATGTTTTGACAAAGCCTATTTTGATTCAAATGCAGAGAAAGGTGTGCCAGTTTGGGAGATCGGAGCAGGGGCAAGCATGGCCTTCAGGCGAAGCATTTTTGAAACGCTTGGTGGGTTTGACGTGCGATTAGATATGGGAGCAGCCGGCTGCAACGGCGATTCTGAAATGTGGTACCGCATTTTGGCCGAAGACTGGACAATAAAATACAACCCACTTGTCATTGCTCATCATACCCATCGCTCCGATATCAGAGCATTTAAAATACAGATACATCAATACATGCGCGGTTTTACCACGGCTGTATTAATTGAGCATAAACGTTATAAGAACAAAGGAGAATTAAATCATTTATTCAGAACGTTGCCAATATATTATCTGAAAAGGCTACGACATATTTTCAAAGAAGAGAATATCACCCTATGGCAGGAAATAAAAGGATATATAGCAGGATTGACTTATTATCAAAAGAATAAAAACAAACAGCCTTTTGATCTAAATTATAATAAACAATTTTTATCTATAAATAAAGAAGAGCAACCATTAATATCTATTGTTATCACTTCTTACAATCATGCCCACTATCTGCCGGAAGCTCTTAACAGTGTCTTTGGGCAAACTTATAAAAATATAGAGTGTATAGTAGTAGATGATGGTTCTACAGATAATACACGCGCCCTGATGCAACGGTATAATAATGCAAACTACATTTACCAGGAGAACAGTGGATTAGCGGCTGCAAGGAATAAAGGAGCTACTGTTTGCAAGGGTGAGTTTATCATATTTCTAGATGCAGACGACTATTTATACCCTGATGCTGCAGCCACACAGTTAAGGGCCTTTTCTCAACATCCAGATGCAGCTTTTGTAGCTGGCAGCCATGATAAAATAAATGACCAGAGATCTATTTTGTCATTTGAAGAATCACCATTACCTGATGATCCTTATACTGCCTTATTACATGGCAATTTCATTGGCATGCATGCAGCAGTGATGTATCGCAAGGAGATCTTTGACTATTTTTTGTTTGATACAAGATTAAAAGCGTGCGAGGATTATGATTTTTACCTGCGTGTTGCAAGGCTTTTTAAAATAGCTGCTCATTCGCGTAAAATAGCAGCGTACAGAATACACGGCAACAATATGTCGACAGATATAAACTTAATGCTACAGCAGGTGAAAAAAGTATTGCAAAAACAATATGATACCTTACCAATAAAATCAAAGTACCCTTATTACAAGAAAGGTATAATGATCTGGGAAAGATATTATATCTCTGAGGCGAGAAAAAAATGAGAAAAATTTTAAAAAAAATATTGCCCCAATCTCTGATGCGAATGCTATATAGAAATGGCATTATTAAGCATTACATACCATCACAAGGGGAAATTTCATGGGGTGA
>DATNFP010000188.1:0-8903 GCA_035606335.1 Flavipsychrobacter sp.
GCCGATAATCTGTAATGATTGTGCACCATACCTGATCACTGTTTCATCGTGTGAGAAAATACGGATTATAGGATAGGCAAAAAACAAGAATAGCAGCATTACAAAAGCCATAAAGATCACATTGTATTTTGCTGTAAGAAAAACACTCTGCTCTGCCCGGTGTATCTGTTTTGCACCTAGATTCTGACCTACAAGTGTGGCTGCAGCGTTACTTAATCCCCATGCTGGCAAGATAAAGAACACAAAATTCCGGATAGCGATCTGGTAGCCTGCAGATGCGGATGTACCTCCTGTTTCAGCAACCAGTCGCGCTAATACTATCCAACTACCGCTTGCAATAATAAATTGTAACGTTGCGGGCCAGGCAACCGTTATAATGGATTTGATAATTTTAGCATCAAATTTAAAATGGTAAGAATGAAACTTCAGAATACCACTGCCTCTAAATAAATGATAAGATTGATAAAGGACACCTGAACTCCGGCCAATGACCGTGGCAATAGCTGCTCCTTTTAATCCGAAAAAGTGGATGAAAATAGGACATAATAAAATATTTACGCCACTCGCTATCCACAAACTCTTCATAGCCATAGCAGCATCGCCTGCTCCCCGAAAAATACCATTTATCAGGAACAGCAATATAATCGCAAGGCTGCCACCAAACATAATACGTGTAAATATTGCTCCGTCTCTTACAACATCTTTGCTTGCCCCCATTAACGATAATATATCCGGTGCAAAAGTCATCCCTGCAATACTGAAAATAACAGTCACTACTAAAGCTACTATTAATGATTGCGCTCCGGCATGTGCTGCTCCCTCACTATTTTTCTCACCGATTCTACGGGCGACTATTGCAGTAGCTGCAGTACTTAACCCAATGGCAACAGAATAAAGAATTGTGATAACAGATTCTGTCAAACCAACCGTAGCTATGGCATTTTGACCCAATTTGCCTACAAAGAACATATCTACTACCGCAAACACACTTTCCAGACTTAATTCGAGGATCATTGGAATGGCGAGCAGAAATACTGCTTTGGGAATGCTCCCTTGTGTATAATCGCGCTGTTCACCACTGAGCGATTGTTTGATCGTAATAATTATTTTCTTAAACACACTTGTCCTCTTTTCAACTATCATGGTGAAAGCTAATTAATATCGTTTACTCTAATGGCTCACAAAAGCAATCATAATCATTTAATAATCGAATAATTTCTTCTGTTGAAATGTCTTTCCCTTGTACTCTAAGTATCCTATCACAGTCTTCAAGATCAAAATTTATCCTAAACCCAGGAAATTGTTTGCATAAAGCAGTCAAAAGTCCGGCCTCTTTGTAACAATCAACGTTTGTTTTAAAAACCTCAACTATCATAGTGAATCAACTAATTTACATCAGGCTCATAATACAATATGATCACTCCCGAGCTTAATCTTTCAGTAGTCAATAACCTTAACTTTATTCTTTCCTCTACATTTTGAAATAAAGGTGTACCCTTACCCAAAATCACAGGGTTTACTATTATCCTATATTCATCTATCAACCCAAGCTGTGCAAAAGCCGAAACAATAGTTCCACTGCCTAATATCACCATATCCTTTCCATGCTGTTGTTTCAGTCTAATCATTTCTTCCTCAATATTATCTTTTATCAGGATTGAATTATTCCAGTCAACAGTTTTGAGAGAAGTCGAAAACACTATTTTGGCCAGGTTGTTCATTTTATGAGTAATAACCGGATCGTTATCAGTATCATTAGGCCAATAATCTGCCATGTACTCGTATGTTCTTCTTCCAAATAAAATGATATCCACCGAGTTAAGCATATTCCTGGCATACTCTAAAAACTCTTCTTCAACAACAAACCAATCTAACTGATGGTTTTCATCTTCGAAGAAGCCGTCGAGCGATACGAGATTCGATACAATTATTTTTCTCATTTTCAGATTATAATATTATTGCTGTATTACTCCTATGCTATTCCGGCCACAGCCACTGAAGAACTTTCTTTTAACTTTTTATGATAAAAAGTGTAGGAAAGAACTAAAAAGAGCAACGGAATAAGCATAAACGCCCAACCGCCTTTTGAATCACCGGCGCATATCACTGAATAGGTAGCTCCAATCAAGTCGAAAGCAAAACCGGCATATGCCCATTCTTTTATTCTTGGAAAACCTGGAATCAGTATTGCTATTACCCCAAGCAATTTTGCTATCCCGATAAAAGGAGTGAAATAGGGAGGGTATCCCAAATGATTCATAAAGACAGTTGCTTCTTTAGTTGCTAAAGCATCTGGGATGGCTGACATGGCCATGAATGCGGCAAATAACCCTGTTACGATCCAATAAATGATTTTTGTCTTTTTCATGATTATCGTTTTTTTGATTTTAAAATGTTTGTTAATTTTTACAATTTATTTTATTAGTAATTTGTAATAGCAAAGCTATAATAGAGAAATGTATATAATGCGGTGTGATAACGACAATAAATGGGTTGGTTACGACATAAATTCTATTTATTTTTAAATTATGAAACATATATCAATTCTTGTACCTAAAGCAGCAATATTAGGTAGCCTGGAAGGCTCCCGACAGCTGTTTACACAGGTGAATGAATTTATGAAGGCAAAAGGAGAGGACCCTGTTTTTATGGTACAATTAGTAGGCCTCTCAAAAGAAACACCACTTAGCGGCGGACTATTTACTGTCAATACAGATATATTGATAGATGATGTTCAAAAAACTGATTTGATTATCATTCCTGCTATAGACGGCGAAATAAATGGCGCCATAGAAAAAAATAAAGATTTTATACCATGGATTATTAAACAATATAAAAAAGGATCTGAGGTTGCCAGTTTATGTCTTGGAGCATTTTTACTTGCTTCAACAGGTTTATTAAACGGTAAACAATGTGCTACACACTGGGGCTCAATAAATGAATTTCGGAAAATGTTTCCAGAAGTAAATCTGGTACCAGAAAAAATCATGACGGATGAATATGGTCTTTACTCGAGCGGTGGGGCATTTTCTTATCTGAACCTAATTCTGCACCTTATTGAAAAATATGCAGGGCTCGACATGGCAGTACTTGCAGCAAAAGTATTTGCGATAGAAATAGAACGCGAAAGCCAGTCACCTTTTATTATTTTCCAGGGGCAAAAAGAACATGAAGATGAACCTGTAAAAAAAGCCCAGGAATTTATTGAGACTAATTTTCAAGATAAAATAACTGTAGACCAGCTTGCAAGTAGATTTGCAATGGGCCGCAGAAGCCTGGAACGCAGGTTTAAAAAAGCAACTCATAATACTGTAACTGAGTATATACAAAGAGTGAAAATAGAAGTTGCCAAGAAAAGCTTTGAGACCAGTGCAAAAAATATAAACGAGATAATGTATGATGTTGGTTATTCAGACACCAAAGCTTTCAGGACTACATTTAAAAAGATAACAGGTCTTTCTCCTATAGAATATAAGAATAAATATAACAGGGATGTCATAGCCGTATAATGGAGTATTTTATTACCTGTTTATTTTTACCAACAATACCCATGCAATAAAAAGGCGCCCATTTATCCATCAGAAGATTATATAAAAGCTCATAAAAAAGAGTTTACTGAATAATCAGTAAACTCTTTTGCAATAAGTATCCAAACATTTTATCTTATCAATACAACTTCTCCTTGTTCTTCCATTGTTTTTCCATCACATTCGTAATTGATATACCAGAAGTATGTGTCCATATCCTGTGGCACACCATTAAATTTACCATCCCATCCGAGGTTTTCCTGGTTGCTTTCAAATACAGTTTGTCCCCAACGATTTACAACACGGAATACCTTTAAAGAGTGGTGACCAATAGTAATTGGACGGAATACATCATTCTTTCCATCACCATTAGGCGTAAATGCCGATGGTAAACTTACTATACAACATGGTTGGGTGTTTATATAGATACTATCTGTTGCAGTACAACTATAGTTGTCAGTTACAGTCAGATAAATATTTCCGCTTGCTTGTATTTGTCCTGTTGCAATATTATTGCTCTTTGAAGCATTTTGAAAATATGCTGCAGGTTTCCATACGTAAGAATATGACTGTCCCTGAGGTGCAGTAAAGGTAATCGTATCTCCTACGCAAATATCATTTCTGCTGATACTTTGCACAGCGGCTGACGGGAGGCTGTGCACGTGAATGGTGTCACTAACGGGAGATGCAATACATTGTGCGTAGTCGATAGATAAGGATATGATCTTGTCACCCGGTGTATTCCATGACACAATAGAATTTCCCTGTGCACTACCATTAGCTACAGTAGCACCCGCATAGTTCCAATTAAGGCTTAATGCATTTTGAAGGCTATAATTTGAAACTTGTACTGCAGTTGTATCGTTCACGCAAACATCTTTTTTGATGCTGTAAGATATTGGTGGTGCAAAGCTAACCATTATGTTTTTCGTGAAATTAGAGCTGCAACGCCAGTTCTGCACAGTTAATTGGAGTGCTTTGCTACCTACGCTATCAAAAGTTACTGAATATGGACCGGCATTGCTGCCACTATTCACTGTACCATCTGCAAAATTCCATGTGTAAATGGTCGTTCCGGTATCAGGCGCTATTCCATTAAAACGTATGGTCACCGGATCACCTTTACAAACCTTATCGGTATCCATACCTATAGATGCTACTACTTCATCTATAAGCAATCTTGTTGCCGAAGCCTTGGAAGGACAACCATTAACTGTGGCTACAACGGAGTAAAGTCCCGTATCGGCTTCAACAACATTTGCCCTTACTGCATTCTCATCATTGCTGTTGAAACCATTAGGCCCCGTCCACTGATAAATAGCACCTGCCGAATATGCCGAGCTTAACATTAAAGTATCGCCTAAACATAGTGGACCATTATTGCTAACAGCCAATGGCGGTAATGGTGGATTAATAACAACTGTTATAGTAGACTTATCACTCTGACAACCCCGAACTGTTTGAGTAACATAATATTGACGATTGACCAACGAATCTGTATTAGGGCTCGGAGCAACAGTCGTACCTGTATCAGATGGCTCATTTGAAAGATACCATCTCAGGTTTTGGCCATCCGCAGTTAATGGAGATGATACTGCTCCCTGGCAGTAATATATGGTATCGGTAACCTTAGGAGGTGGTGAAAGATTGGGATTTAGATTAATTATTATTGTATCTGCAGCACACGATGGAGTACTCCCTATTGCCATTATTGTTTGTGGAGTAGTACCAACTTTGACATGCACAGTTACCCCCTGATTAGTATCTAAGTTAGCAGAAGGAAACCAGAACCAATTAAAATATGCACCATTAACCACAGAAAGAGAAATAGTACTGTTTTTACATACTGAAGCGGTATCGCCGGTAACATGTGCTGCTGTATCACTACCAGTGATCCATTTAGGTTTAGTGGAAAGGAAAGCTGAATCGATATCTGCAGCACGCAACACATATGCATAAGCAAAGTTCAAACTATCGCCTGGTGGTACATCTCCTAATTTAAATACTAATCCTATACCAACGTCATTTACGTAGTCGCCGGTAACATCGGTATTATAAATATAATCGGCAGTATCGCCTATACCACCATTAGCTTCATACATACTATCAAGGTTTCCCCCAGTTGGTGATAAACCTAACTTTATTATAAAACATTTTGCACGACAATCTAATGTGCCCAAACCCAGGTATGCTTTGGAATAATGGGTTCCAACGGCCGATACCAATGTCCTATTTTTAGGATTAGGGAGTTTATAAGCAATTTTATTATCAGTAGTAAAATCACCAGTTTCAGGTTCTTCATTGTCCGGGTCAACAGTCCTTAGGTAAAAAACGTTTTTCTTAGTAACGGAAGAAGTATTTTTAAGGGTAATGTAAGTAGTAAAATATACTGTATTTGTATCGAGTGTAGTTAATTGTGTAATACTCATACTATCCATTACACCCTGCCATACAGTGCTAACCCTTGGGAAAGCAGTATTATACGAAATATTCTTACCTGTAAGAGCTGGTATACTGAAGGGATACGTCCCAGTGTTCCAAGCATCACCTTGTACTCCATCCATCATCACGCTCCATCCTTCCTGAGGGCTACCTGGTAAAAAGTAATCACCAAAATAAGGAGGAGATCCTTTTGTCCATCCGTCTTTATCCGGATCAGCAACGAAACCCAAGCCTAGTGTAGGAGAAACACTAGGATAACAAGTGTTGGACACCGGTGCAGGACCCTTAGGATGATATCCCGGAGGCGCATCAACACTTGTACCATATGCTCCATTTATATTCACTCCTACTTCGATAAAAGCGCCCTTTAAAAACACATTGCAACTATCTAATTGCGCGTACGAAGACCCGATGTATAAAAAAGAAAAACTTCCAATCAATAGTAGTCTAAGTAAATTTTTATGACTCATAATATTTTTATTAATACAATAATACAGTTTATCAAATCTCTATTCCTTTTCAAATGATATTGAATGTACCCTTGCAGTTGCATTATAAACGCTAACTTCATACTTGCCTTTTGCTAGTCCGGCAATATCGAACTCGTGCATGTATTTATAACTTGTGGTTTCAGGTTTCCAACTAGCAATAACTCTACCGGACATATCTGTCAACTTCATCGCTAAATACATCGGATCAGGAGTATTGAGATTTACTTTTAAAACATTGCTAAACGGTTTAGGAGAAAGGACATAATTGACGTTTATATGATCAACCCCACTTTTACTTTTTACATCAATATAGAAACTCCCCGTTAAACGAGAAACGTCATAATTCTGATTAGTAATTTGTCCACTGGCAGAAAAAGATAAAAGGCTGACAAAAAATATTAGAAAATACCGAAGCGTTTTCAGCGTTATGTAGCTGTTTTTCATTTTTAATTATTTATAAACAGTTTAACCTATAGCTAATATACGAAGACAGAAAGTTATTTACAAACGTCGGTTAAAATGTATTAAATATTATGAAAAAAATACTTAAAACATGCTTAACCAATTACTAACAGTTTTTACATTAATTAAATATACATAAAAATAATTGAAATACACATATAATAAAACCTACATATTGTATTTTAGTAATATAGCTTAAATCATTACAAATGTTTAGCACCCATATAATAAGTTAGTTCGCCACCATCCACAATGTCTTCATGGCTTATAAAAAATGACTTAAGTGGTTTACCATTCAGTAATACTCTTTGTATATAAATATTCTCAGCGCTTTGTTTTTTTACGTCAATTGTAAAAGTTCTGCCGTTATTTAGATAAATGATAGCATGATCAACAATTGGACTGCCGATTGCATATTGATCAGATGCGGGGGCTACAGGATAAAAGCCTAAAGCACTAAAGATATACCAGGCGCTCATTTGTCCGGCATCATCGTTACCACACAAACCATCAGGAAATGGCTTATACATTTTTTTCATTATCGTTCGTACTCGCTCCTGGGTTTTCCAGGGTTTATTAGTCCAATCATATAAATACGCGATATGGTGAGAAGGCTCATTGCCATGCACATAATTGCCCATAATGCCATCCCGGGTAATATCTTCCGTTTCAGCAAAATATTTATCAGGCAGATCCATAGTAAATAGTGAATCCATGTAGGATATAAAGCGATTGTCGCCTCCCATTAATTTAATCAGCCCTACAGGATCATGTGGAACGTAAAGTGTATAATTCCAGGCATTCCCTTCTATAAAGCCTTGGTTAATTGTAGTTAACGGATCGAAATCTTTACGAAAAGTGCCATCACTTAATCTTGGCCTCATAAATCCCGATATAGAGTCATACACATTATGATAGTTTTGTGAGCGCTTGATGAATTCATTATAAATTTCTGTACGCCCAAGCTTGTTTGCTATTTGGGCAATACACCAGTCGTCATAAGCGTATTCAAGAGTGGATGATACGGCGTTGTCATCTTTATCAGATGGTATATATCCCATATCGATATAATAACCGATCCCCTGATAATTATGATGGTTGGCGGTTGTTACACACGCATCTAATGCCTTATTGACGTCAAATTGTGCGTTTCCTTTTATAACAGCGTCAGCAATTACTGAAACACTATGATAACCACTCATGCACCAATTTTCATTAGCAGAGTTTGACCATATTGGTAACATATGCTCCGGACTTTGATCAAAATGAGCCAGCATGGATTTTATCATATCACAATTCCTTTCCGGTTCTATAATATTAAATAAAGGATGCAGTGCTCTATGAGTATCCCAAAGCGAGAAAGTAGTGTAATTGGTAAAATCATTTGCCTTGTGAATATTTTGATCCAAACCTTTGTACTGAGTATCTACGTCCATATATATTGTGGGATTGATCATGGCATGATACATAGCAGTATAAAAATTCTCTTTTGTGTCTTTATTCCCTTGAATAACAATCTTACTTAGCTCTTTCTCCCACATTTGCTGGCCTTTATTTTTTACCTTTTCGAAATCCCAGCCCGGAATCTCTTTATGCATATTATTTAATGCACCATCCATGCTAACTGAAGACAATGCAAATTTGATTTTTATTTTCTCACCTTCCCTAGTCTTAAAATCAAAATGTGCGCGGATGTTTTTCCCGGCTATTTCAGGAAAGTTTATTGATTGATTCAGCTTCCCCCAGAACCCACGATACACTTCAGGTTTTGAGTAATTGGCAAAACCATGCTGATAAAAAGGTTTAGAAAATGCCATAGCAAAATATAAAGTACGCATACGCGCCCATCCGCTTGTTTGCCTGTATCCTACTATTAATGTGTCATTAATGACTCTCAAATAGGTCCATACATTTTTATCAGGATAATTATAGATACCATACATCATGTCCAGAATGATGTGTGCACTATCTGATTTTGGGA
>DATNFP010000189.1:0-3229 GCA_035606335.1 Flavipsychrobacter sp.
AATGTTGGCACAAAGTCTGTGGGCAATCCGCAAAATGCTGCCAAATGACCAATGCCATTTACAATGTAGTCCATGCAGCCTGATGTCCTGAAAACACTGATGGCAACCAGCATGGCAACCAAGTATGGTATGATACGAATAGCAACCTGGAAACCCTCTTTCGCTCCTTCTATAAAGTTGTCATATACATTCTGCTTTTTTATTGCCCCTGCCGCTATAAATAGTACGATCAAAAACATTATCACACCACTTCCAATTGCGCCGATAGTGGCATTCATTCTGTCGGGTGATAACTGTGATAAGGAATAATAAAGAATGGCGATAAGCGCTACAAACCCACCAATAAATAAAAAAACTGGCAGCTTGAATAAATTGATCCGCTGGTAGATAGCCACTATTATCATCCCGGAAATAAAAGCGATGAATGTGGCTATTAAAGTCGGCAGAAAAATATCTGCTGCATTAAAGCCAACAACATGCTGTTGCATTGCAATTGTTTGTCGTATGGCAATAACAGAAGTAGGTATCAATGTAATACCGGCGGTATTAAGCACAAGGAACATTATCTGTGCATTGCTTGCCACATCTTTTTCGGGGTTCAGCTCCTGCAATTCATTCATGGCCTTCAGTCCTAATGGCGTGGCCGCATTGTCGAGGCCAAGCATGTTGGCTGAAAAGTTCATCATAATACTGCCATATGCAGGACCATCTTTAGATACGCCTTTAAACAACGTGCGAAAAAAAGGAGATACTGCTTTAGCAAAAACTCTTATTACACCTGCACGTTCACCCACCTTCATTACTCCAAGCCATAAAGTCATTACACCTGTAAGGCCCAATGATATTTCGAAACCTGATTTGGCACTATCAAATACGCCGTTCATCATATCTGAAAGCAACCCTGTTTGCCCCAAAAATATGGCCTTGCAGGATGCTACTATAAAGCCGATAATAAAAAAAGCGACCCAGATGTAGTTTAATGCCATGTTCTAAAGATAAAAAGAAAGGCTACCTGATGGTAGCCTTAAAAAATGCTTTTTAAATATGATTATTATTTTGCCATTGTTGTGTCAGTAGATTGCGGAGTAGCAGTTGGGTTAGGTGCTGGAGGTGCAGAGGTATCGCTCACAGGAGGTTGTTGCTGGTCACCTTCTGATGGTTGATTTTCATCACCTGCTCCATTCATCTGGTCTTGTTTGGTCCATTGTACCAGCCATTGTCCTTTTTGTTTTACCAGGTGCAGCGGTTGGTCTTTAGGATTATCACTTGTCACATAAGTAACTGTAGCTGTGTCTCCTTGTTCCTTTACATCCTTGATTGTCACCTTGGTTTTCTTAAGTGTCTGCTTGGCAGAATCTGGGATCATTGGGGTAAGTTGCTGCCACATATCAAGCATCTTTTTGGTATCATCAGTCGAAACTTTCCTTGCAGCATCAAAATCCATGTGATAAAAACTTGTCAAAAATTTATTTGCTACTGCTTTGGGAGAGTTAGTATTACAGCTCACCATCGCAATTGAAAGAATCAAAGCTAAAGTTGCATACGACAAAAGTCTTTTCATAAAATATTGCAATTTTTCAATTGTGGCAAAGGTATTATTTAAATTTAATTTGGCAAATCAGCTTTGCATGTGGGCTGAGATACAGATTATCAACGCCTACAAAAGTGTATCCCATCACCCTGGTAGGCCTGACATAAGTGCTATCCCCGGTTGCGCTTAATAATGCTTTATAAACCAGCTCGGCACAATAAAGACGGTCGTCGGTCTTTAGGTCAAAGTCCATATCGAATTTCCTTTTTTCGATATAATACTGCCTTGCCTTTTGTAATAATTTATTTACTCCGGCTTCATTTAAATCATAGCGTGCTATGCCAAATCCCATATTATTATAAGGAGAAAAGAAAAAGTTGGCAGAATCCCTGCGCACACGTGCATCAGGATTATCTTCTCCTCCTATGCTATGATACACAAACGGATAGCCATTTTCAATTGCTACGATACCACAATGGGAATAGGTTTTGTCGTATTGGTTCATTGTGCACAACATATAGCTCGATATGCCTGTACCGGTTCTCACAACAAGGTCACCCGATTTTAGAAGCCGCACACACGAATCAACTGTTTTATCATTTAAGATATTACTGCTTCTCTGTTGAGCAGCAAGAATCACATCTTCATTGACGGGCTTATTCAATGCCGCACCGATAGAATCCCTGTTAATGATCCCAATGCATAGTATAATAAGCAAGGCTACGATCTGTACTATTTGCCCTGTTTTAGAAAGTCTCACCCCCATTTTGTTTTGCTTGCACTGGTTGTAAAATTAGAGAGAATTATAGTACAAGGATTTATATAGTAGTATTAATAATCAGTATTTCACAACTGAATTGTGACATTGCTTCAAGATTGTTATTTTTGACATCTCATGAAGCATTTACCCAATTTGCTGACTTTAGGCAATCTTTTTTTTGGCTGTATAGCCATTGCTTTTATTCTTAATGCACAACCGTTTCAAACCGTTATTGGCGGGCAGGAATATTGGGTAATGGGAGTACAACAAGCCTACCTGGGAAGCATCTTCATTGGTGTAGCTGCTATTTGCGACCTGCTTGACGGCCCGACTGCAAGAGGGCTAAGAGTTTTTTCTCCTATAGGCAAAGACCTCGACTCCCTGGCCGACCTTGTATCGTTTGGTGTTGCCCCATCCATGATCCTTTTCAAAATGCTATGGGGAGCTTACGCAAGTGAACCTAATGCGCTGGATGTACAAATGCTTGCTATGTGCCCGGCTTTCCTTGTGGCATGTTTCGCTGCTCTTAGGCTTGCTAAATTTAATAATACTTCACAGGAACAAAAGTCATCATTCCAGGGCTTGCCTACACCTGCTGTTGGCTTGTTTGTAGCTTCTTTTCCATTAATTAACTTGTACAATCCATATGGTTTAGGCCTTCGCCTGCAAAGTATATGGACACTATACATTATTATCGCCATTCTTTGCTGGTTGATGGTGTCCCGTATCAGGTTCTTTAAGCTTATACCGGAAAAATGGAGCCTGAAATATTCCTGGCCACAAATAATATTAATAATAATTACACTGGCAGCTATCCCTGTTTTACAAGTGGCAGCAATACCATTGGCAATTATACTATATGTATTGTTATCGCTTGTTTACAAACAGCCGGAAGACGGCACAATGTCGAAAGCTATCAGTTAAAATCTTGAAATAAT
>DATNFP010000190.1:0-10682 GCA_035606335.1 Flavipsychrobacter sp.
AACTCCATCAATTTTATCGAATGAATAGATATTTTTTAATGTTGGTACTTGTGGAAACGCTTCTGCAAAACGGTCATATAATTCTTTGTTTGCAAGGAATAGTATTTTGATCCCGGCCTCATTCAAAATATAGGTAAGCTCATGTGGACTTATTGTGGGATATATTGGAGTTAGCACAGCTCCTGTTAATTGAACGCCTAAGTCAGTGATTATCCATGCGGGATTATTTGGTGAAATGATGGCTATCTTTTCCTGTGATTCAGGGTCTAATTGCTGATTGGAAATGCCTAGCGAGAGAAGCCCACCAGCAAGTTTTTGTGAGGTATTCCAGACTTCTGCACAGCTATAAGTGCGCCATTGCCCGTTTTCTTTTGCGGCCAGCATCACTGCCTGGGGTTCATCGTTACTGCGTTGTTCAACTATATCAAAAAGGCGTTGTATCATCAGGTAAATTTAATAGAAATGCTTTGTGATATTTATTATGAAAAGATAATGCTTTTTTGATGCTATTCCGAAATGGTATATAAAATTTTAAGACATGTTTAAATTTTCAGAAGGAGCAACTTCTAAGATGTGATTTATTACTTTTGGTATAATAACGTAAGGCTATATTTAATAGATCTCTAAAGGTAATTATGCAATTATCCCTGCAAGGCTTGATTCCTATACCGCTTCGCGACCGGGTAAATTCTTATGAGTCGGGTGTCTGGAAACAAACTTTTACGCTGAACAAAGGCGAACACATTTTTATACAAGCGCCATCCGGCACGGGGAAAACTACTTTGATACATATGTTGTATGGCTTGCGAAAAGATTATGAAGGCATTGTGCATTGGGATACTTATAATCTTAAGCAGACATCGCAGGAACAATTATCCAGATTACGTGCCACATACCTAAGTGTAGTTTTTCAGGATATGAGGCTGTTTCCTGAATTGACTGCATGGGAAAATCTTGAGATAAAAAGAAGGCTCACAAATACCATATCAGAAGATGAGATGGGAAAATGGCTTGAGAGGCTGGGATTAAAAGAAAGAAAGGACTCTTTGGCAAGCACATTGTCGTATGGCGAACAGCAAAGGGTTGCCATCATAAGAGCCTTACTACAACCCTTTGACTGGCTGCTAATGGACGAGCCATTCAGCCACCTTGACAAAATGAATATCAATAAGGCCATTAAGCTGATAAGTGAAGTAGTGACAATGAACAAAGCCGGGATGATACTGGCAGACCTGGATGAAAATTATTACTTCACCTATACTCAAACAATATTATTGTGAAACCTGTAAAGCGGAAAAAACTTTTAAGAAAACTACTGCTGAGGAGTAAAGGCAGGTCGCGCTTATGGGCTGCAATTGTTGCTTTGTGCATAGGCACTACATTGTTATTGCTCTCGGTGATGGTATGGTGGAATTTTGAAGAATTGCTCTCAGGCAAAAGTAATAATGATAGTCTCGGCAGCACATTTATTACTATAGGTAAAGAAGTAACGAATGAGAATATGGGCAAGCCTATGCTGACTCTGTTTACCCCAACGGAAATAGAAGCAGTGCATAGTGTGCCGCAAGTGCAGGATGTAGGTGTGCTAATATCGAACAGGTTTCCTGTATATGCCACATTGAGCAGCCGGCTAAACTTTGCGACTGAAATGTTTCTGGAAGCAGTGCCTGATCGCTTTATAGATAAAAAACCAGTGGATTGGTATTGGCAGCCATCCTCTAAAGAAGTGCCCATCATCATATCAACGGAATTTCTGAACCTGTATAATTATGGTTTTGCGTTAAGCCAGGGATTGCCACAATTGTCTGAATCGTCAATACAATCACTTTATTTTAGCCTTAAAGTAGGCGCAGGTGATATACAAGACACTTATATGGCACATGTGGTAGGGTTTTCTGACAGAATTAATTCTGTTCTTGTTCCTGAATCGTTTATTGAATATGGCAATAAGGTATATGGGATGAATGCCAAAAGCTTGCCTTCGCGATTGATTATAAAAGTAAAAGATCCTTCGAATAAAGAGTTTGTGCAGTACCTGAAAGACAGGAATTATGTAACTAATAATGAACAATTACGTTGGAATAAGCTACGGGCAATAGTAGATGTAGTAACAGCATCTACAGGGATATTATCGATACTGCTTATGTTTATAGGTACTCTTGTTTTCATTTTATTTATTGAATTGACTATTGCACATGCCCAGCATTCGCTAACACTACTTCTGCAAATAGGGTATAGCCCTAAATATCTGAGCGGATTTATGATAAAAAGGTTTTTGCCTCTGGTGATTGCTACGGTTGTGGCCTCTATGTGCATCGCGATAGGCGTACAAGTGATCATTTCTGAACAAATAAAAGTAATGCACCTGAATCTGCCCACATTTCCCGGGTGGCCTGTATGGCTTGCTCTGGGAATCAGCACATTTATTTTAGTAGCATTAGTAAGTACATCTATTATAAGATCAATTAGAAATACCTGATATTATTTATAGCCGGTTGTCAATAAATCTCACTTGCTTTCGGCTGCCGATGGGGAATTGCATTTGCTGAATCGCATTAGCTGAATGAAAATGAAGCAAAGGCAACACGCGCAATTTAGATTGTAGAATAGGCTTCAATTTTGTTTCACAATCATCTATTGGGAGTGGTGTGTTCAAATGCAGCTTAAGATCGTCAGTCCCTAATTCGTTTGTAAAGACTTCTACAACATATTCATTGATAAAGCTGATGTTATTAAGAATGTCAAAGATCGCAGGTGGGTATAAAGTGGTGCCTTTGTACTTTATCATTTGTTGCTTCCGGCCTAAGACAGGGCTGAGCCTGCGGGTTTTGCGGCCACATTCGCAGTGACTAATATAAAATGCACAAATATCGCCTGTCCGATATCGTAACAAAGGCATTCCTTCCACGCCCAAAGTAGTAATTACAACCTCGCCATACTCACCCTCCTTCAGTGGATGTCCTTCTTCGTCTAATATTTCTACAATGATAAGGTCAGGCTGATGATGCCCGCCATTACCTGCGCTACATTCAGTGAAAGCAGTCTGCATTTCGGTTGAGGCGTAGGTGCTGTATAGTTTGATAGGCCACGATTTACTTATTTGGCTGCCTAACGTATTCAGCTCAAAATCACCACGACGAAGATTTTCGCCAATGCATATTGCTTTCTGCACTGGAGTTTGTTTTAGGTCCACCTGGTGCTCGTCGGCCCATTCTATCATCTTTAATATAAATGAAGGCACAGCAACAATGCTATTCGACTGGACACGGAAGATAGTGTCCCATTGCATTGGAGGTAAACCAGGCCCCGTACGTACTATTGATGCGCCTAATTCGCGTATGCCTGAATAGTATGCTATGCCGGCCATAAACTGTCTGTCAAGCGTGAGCATGAGTTGATATATATCGTCTTCTTTGCCATCGGCGCACAAAAACGACTGGTGCTCATTGTAAGCCAGACGCTTTAGGTCATTATCTGTAAGGGCAATTGTAACAGGATGCCCCATAGTGCCGGATGTAGCAGTATATTCCTTTATTTCAGCTGCAGGCGCACATAAAAACTCCCAATTATGCTCCTGCATATCACTTTTGGACGTTGTAGGGAGAAATGTAATATCATGAAGAGTTTTTATATTATGAATATCAATGTGGTGCTCATGGAAGATATTTTGATAAAAGGGTGAATGAGATTGTAAATATTGCAACATTCTTTGCAATGCTTCTGATTGCCATGCATCCTGCACGGATATTGGCTCGAAAGCTAAGCGGGAATTGAACTTCACATGTTTAATTTTGTGTAAAATACGGTAGTTTTTTTTATTGGAGAAGCATCTATAAGCTTATTCCTAAAAGCTATTTTTCATTTTTCATTAACCTGTTATATCTTTGCACATGGCAATAAAATCTAAGTTCTATGGCGAAGGCTTAACGTTTGATGACGTGCTACTTACGCCAGCTTATTCAGAAGTTCTCCCACGCGAAGTAAATCTCACTACACAATTAACGAAGGATATACGCATTAATATTCCGATGATATCGGCAGCAATGGATACCGTTACGGAAGATCGTCTTGCAATAGCACTGGCACATGAAGGTGGTATTGGCATATTGCACAAGAATATGAGTATTGAACGCCAGGCCGAAATGGTGCGTCGCGTGAAACGTTCTGAAAGCGGGCTGATCGTTGACCCGATTACATTGCAACCGGAAGCAACAGTAAGTGATGCGTTGAAGCTGATGAAGGACAATAAAATAAGTGGGATACCTATAATTGATAAGAACCATCTTTTAGTAGGTATCCTTACCAATCGTGATCTGCGCTTCGAGAGAAATACAAAGAAAAAGGTGAGTGAGATAATGACCTCTGAAAACCTTGTAACAGCTCCTGCAGGAACTAACATGGCGAAAGCAGAAGCGATACTCGTGAAATATAAGATTGAAAAATTACCTATAGTAGATAAAAAAGGGAAGCTAATAGGACTGATTACCTTCAGGGATATTTCTCACTTGAAGAGCCATCCAAATGCTTGTAAGGATAGTCTAGGCAGATTATTAGTAGGTGCTGCTGTGGGTATTACAGCAGATACACTGCAACGCGTAGAGGCATTAATGCATGAAGGTGTAGATGTGATAACTCTTGATAGCGCGCATGGGCATTCAAAAGGAGTGATAGAAATGCTGAAGACTGTAAAAAGAACTTTTAAAAATTTATCCATTATAGCAGGGAATGTAGCAACTGCCGCAGGAGCTAAAGCGCTTGCAGAAGCTGGTGCAGATGCTGTGAAAGTGGGAGTAGGGCCCGGCTCTATCTGTACCACACGTATTGTAACAGGTGCTGGTGCTCCACAGTTAACTGCTATTATGGAAGCTGCTCAGGCATTGAAAAAATCGGGGATACCTGTGATAGCAGATGGAGGTATAAGATATACAGGGGATATGGTGAAGGCAATAGCAGCAGGAGCTTGCAGCATTATGGCCGGTTCTATATTTGCAGGAACAGAAGAAAGCCCCGGGGAAACGATTATTTACGAAGGGCGTAAATTTAAATCATACCGGGGCATGGGTTCTGTTGAGGCCATGCAGGAAGGATCGAAAGATAGGTACTTTCAGGATATGGAAGCAGATATAAAGAAATTAGTGCCAGAAGGAATAGTAGGCCGTGTACCTTATAAAGGAATGCTGAATGAGGTAGTGCAACAATTTGTTGGCGGTCTTAGAGCTGGTATGGGATACTGTGGTGCAAAAAATGTAAATGTATTACAAGATGAAGCGCAATTTATCCGCATCACTGCAGCAAGCATGACAGAAAGCCATCCGCACGATGTGGTGATTACCAAGGAGGCTCCTAATTATAGCAGATAAATTCAGGTTTATTCATAAAAGAAAAGCTCCGTGTATAAAACGGAGCTTTTCTTTTATAGAACATTTGAAGAATTAATCACCTTCATCGAAGCCGTTAGTAATTGGCTTGTCTTTCACAATGCTATAAACGACAGGCGCTTGATGATAAATAGCATTATTGTATTTATTACCGAGGACTATAATTGTAATATCGTCGTCCATTATGAAGCGATAAAATGATGTGTTATTACCGTGCCACCAGCCATTGTGATAAATAATTTTATTACCACTTGGAAAACAAAGCATACGCCATCCAAGACCATAGTTTTTTATTCCGGGTCTTTCAAAAGAACAAGGACCATACATCTGTTCTATTGTTTCATTATCCAACAATTTTTTTTGATAAAAGGATTGATCCCAGCGATACATATCTTCAACTGTGCTGTAAACATTCTTATCACCATACACGCCATCAGCAAACATATTGGGTTCACGTATCCAATTGTATTTATAGCTAATCGTTGCATTGTCGGGCAACCCTTTGGAAGGCTCATATATGAATGTATGCTGCATGCCTAATGGAGCAAAAATATACCGCTCCATAAAGTCGCTATAATGCATTTCTGTTACCTGTTCGATAACCAAAGCAAGTATTGCATAGTTGGTATTGCAGTATGTGAAACGTGTGCCGGGTTTAAATTCCAGTAAAGGTTTATACTTTGCAATTAATTGCAATAGTTCAGCGTTTGATATCAGTGTCTTTGTATCCTTTTTATAGTCAGGTACCCAATGGGTATAATCCGGCAAACCTGAACGGTGACTCAAAAGCATCCTTAAGGTAATGTTAGGATATGGGAACTCTTTAAGATAGCGTTGAACAGGATCATCAATGTTTAAATACTTACGTTGGTTCAAATACATAATAGCACCTCCCGTGAAGGTTTTTGAAACAGAGGCCAATTGAGAGCTACTATTGGGATTTAATGGAATTTTCTTTTCTCTATTGCTATAGCCAAAGTATCTTTCGTACACAACTTTGCCTTTATAGCCTACCAATACACTTCCGTTAAAACCCATTCTTACCTGTTTAGTATAATACTCGTCAAGGCTATTAATGATTCTGCGGTTTTCAGGGGTAGTTGTATCGTCATAAATAAGAGGTGCATTCGCAAACTTAATAGGGGTGTTATCATTGAATGCGCGATGTATTGCAGGACTGGCAGCTGCAGGATCAGTTTTAGAGTGACAGGCAATGATAATGATGCAAAAAACAAACGTTGTTATATATGATGATATAGATCGAAACATGTTAGTATTTAATAGCAGCAAAAATAAAATCCACTCAATGGTTATGCGTGACTTAACTCAATTTTAACAAATTTTACAACATCATCAATAAATTCGTAATAACATTGTGCCAGTTGATAATAGCGCGTTACAAATATTTCATAAGCGATATCAATTGGTGGCATATGCAGAGCTCTGCGGGCAAGACCTTGTAATGATCGTTGCACACCTTGCATTGTCCTATAGCCATATAGCCAATTATTTTGCTTCATATATGGAAAATAATTTGCGAAAATAGATGGGAAATAAATGTTGTTATTATCGAGCTGAGAATAGACCTGCTGAGTGAATTGCATTAGCTTTGATTCTGAACCGAATAATTTCGGGTCATTAGCAAGATAATGATCGTAAATAGTATCTAACAATGGGCCTGCATATAAACCATAGCTTTCACGAAACCATATTTTAGCGCGCAGAGTAGCAGGATGAGTATCGGTAAATGAATCTATTTTTCTGTGAAGCTCAATTCCTTTTTTAATTTCTGCAGGGAATTTCTCCAGGGCCAACTTACCTTTTACATGATCAGCTATCATATTGCCTGTAAGAATATCGCCATTGCCAAAAGAAAGCACCGCATGTCCCAAATAATTCATAACTGCTAAGCTACGATTTGAAGATTAAAATCTCTAACTGGTGAGACTATAGATTTTTACCATGTCCTCATGTAATGTTTTTAATTCGATGATCAATTTTTCGAGATACATGCTTTGTAATTCACTTAGCGTAAACGGAGAATAAAATGAAGGATTGGAAGCTACTAACTTGGTTTTTAAATAGGGATTCAGAGATAGCACGTCGTGCATATTTGTATTGAACCAACCAAGACATTCATTGATGCATTTTTGTTGACCAGCTGTTGCGACACCTGTTTGTTCTACACCTTTGTTTTCCGATTCCAGGTTTATGTTATTTAATTCCCTGGTTATTCGTACTGAATGGGTAATGAGGCTATAGTATGCTGTTGCTTTTTCTTTATCACCTGGTTCTTGTGTGTAGCGGTTAAATGAATTAAATAAATTGCTGTTCTTTGATTCTGCAGATCGTTTATATTTTGTCCAGTTTATATTCTGTTTTGGTGAAAAGAACGTAGCAATGAAATAAGTATAATTACAGTCAATAGCGCTTGCAAGATAATTGGGTAGCCATTTTTTATCCCAGGTAGGCAATAATGCATAACCGGCAACTACAGCAAGGCCAGCCCCTCCAATAGTGCATAATGCCCGGGTTACAATAATCATTGGATGTAATGCAGCTTCCAGATTAAAAAGCAGAACAAGGTTAAGAGTGATGACAAACGCTGCTGCAGCATATTTTTTGCGTAAGTAATAGACCATCAGAATAAAAGTGATAAATAATATTATCTCTTTTATATGCAAGCCTGCAGGTACCCGTAAAAAAACACTTCCTGCCAATCCGCCTAATAGTGTTCCAACAACGCGATCGATCGCTTTTTTGAATGTAGCACCGAAGTATGGTTGCGTAACAATCATGACGCTGAAAGGCAGCCAATAACCATGATCTATATGAAACCATTTATAAATAAATAAAGCAATGCCTGCAGCAATAGCTGTACGCAATGCGTAGCGTGTAGTGAAGGTATTAAAGTTGAATAGTACGGGTAATGTTTTTAGTAAATATTTGGGATGTAGTACAAATACTGTTTTAAGCAAGGAATAAGAACGATACACAGGAATATCCTGCCCCATTTCTGATATTATTTCCATTGAACGCTCCATAAGTTTTACCGAGCGCTCCATAAGGTGCACCATTCTCTTAACAGCATTTGCTTCTTTGCTATAATCATCAATGTGTTCTTTTACGAGCAGAAGAAGCTTTTTTATCCTGTTTATTCTGGATGTCACTAATAGTGCTTCCTCTGGCTTTAATGTTATTATGTAAACACTTATGCGGTCGGCGGTCCTTTGTAGTGCGCTGAGCAGAGATGAGAGTCTTAGGCGTAGCGGGTTGTCGAGCGTTTTTATATTTAAACCGTTTATTTCGTCACTTATTTCCGTAATATTTATTGTGACTAATGATGCAATCTTACGTAGCTGTGTTAATTGATACAGGATTTTATCATCTTTGCTCACCTGGTGAGCCATTGAGCTATATAGTTGGAAAGAGTTATCGAGCGCCGTACGCACTTCTTTTTCCTGAAGATATATATCCCGTATGTTGCTGCGTGGATTATTATCGTCCCAACCTTTATTAATGGTGGCTACTAACGATGAAATCGCCCGCCATACTAAACCTATATAACGCCTGTATGGTTGTTCGGTGGGCATAAATAGTGATGCAACAATACCAACAAGAATCGCCCAGCAGGCACCCAAAAGAATTAAAATAATTCTTGCCTTGACAGCTGGGAAAGATGCAGCAGGATATGCGTTACAGAAAATAAACATAAGGTATATACCTATGGAAAGGCCACTACCTCTATCGCCAAGGTTTTTAAACAAAGTGGCTAAAAATCCTACCACAAACATGCACAAAACGCTCAGCCAAATATTGGTTCCCGTTACAGAGCCGATGATAGAGAATAACACGGTAAGTACTGCTCCCCCAAGCATAACACGGATTCTCCATCCATAAGAACCTTTTAGCTCTATCCAGCAAATAGCTTCTGCGGTTAAGGTTATCCAGATTGATTCGAGAACATGATTGGTGGTTATTCCCCATATCAAAGGCACCATGGCAGATATAGCCATACGAATACCCCAGGAAATCATTGGCTCAAAGGCTTCGTTTTCGAGCAGTCTATTGAACCGCTTATATGATTTAATACGAATGAAGGACACTGTTTATTAAGTTGTTGCTATCTATAATTATAAACCGAGCTGAGTATTTACTATATTACTTACTTGCTTTACCGTAATCGTATTTTCGAAAAAAGTTTTATATCCTTTTGCCGGTTGTAAAATTATTGTAGAGGGTATAGAACCTGACCATGTGCTATCAATTTTCGGAATAAATGAGTTGGCATCGGTTTCATTAAACCAAACAACTTCCGGCAAAACATTTTTCTTTTTAATGAATGCGACGATCTTATTTGGGTAACTTTCTTTGAAATCAAAGCTTGCCAGTATTATTTTCACAGGTTTACTGGCATATTGCTTTTGCAATGTGTCGAAACAAGGTAGCTCTGCAACACATGGAGGACACCAGGTAGCCCAAAAATTGATAATATACAATGTATCGCGAGACGAAGCACGCTGCATTAGCTCATCCGCATTATACGATAATACATGCTGTGCTTTTGCAGAGTTGATAAGAAAAAATGTGAACGCAACAAAGAATAACTTTTTCATTTTTACGGTAAGTCGGTATTAAAAATAAGAGAAAAAAAGTCTATTTTTTATGTAATGCTGATCCTTTATGCGCGGCTATGTGGCTTGTCTTATCGCTTTTAATTTCATATTGCGGGTCATCTTCTGCAGCATGATGGGTGTAACCTTTATAATTAAAGTCTGAAGTATGGATTTTAATTATACTTCCTGATACAATTCCAGCTTCTGAATTCCACGTAACATGATCTCCAATTTTGAACTTGCCTTTCATGGTATAAGTTTTTGTGAAATATATCGTTACATACTGTAAATAAAGTTCGTAAATGAATTTGGGAATAAGTCCAATAATCCGTTATTAAAATTGCATGCCGTTGAACATACTTTTTTCAATGAAATACAGGCCATTATTCTTCAATTATAAATTTTTAAGGCTTTTGCATTAGGTTTGTTCTGATTTTCAGAAACTCATGGACAAGATAGCCTTATTAAAGAAAAAAACCGATCAGGCATTGGAGGGTGGCGGGGCCAAACGTACTGCAGACCAACATAAAAAAGGAAAACTTACGGCACGTGAGCGATTGCAGCTACTGCTTGATGAAGGGTCTTTTGAAGAGACAGGTATGTTTGTAACACACCGTAGCCAGGATTTTGGGATGGAGAAAGAAGTATATCCGGGAGATGGTGTAGTGACGGGATACGGCACTATCAA
>DATNFP010000191.1:0-12301 GCA_035606335.1 Flavipsychrobacter sp.
TCTGTACGTACGCTCCCTCTTATTTTGGCAAGCCGTTGTTTTAGCATTTTCGCATCTGCCCAGCTTTGCAGCTCCTGGTCGACCAGGTTGCCACTATGTTGCAGCACGAAGTCACCATCTCCTATTACACCAGATAATGTATCAGGTGTAAGATTCCCTGCATTGGGAACGCCGGGGTCTGTGCCATCGGCCTCTACTACGCTCTGATCAGCAGGGCTCCATGCTGTAGCTTTTACACTACTTAGCTGGAAGCGTGAATCAATCTCTGCATCAAGGTCGTGTACTGTAGCTCCATATTGTATAGTTAAGACCGAAGCGCTGCTAAAGTCAGGTTTAACGATAGTTATTTTTCCATCGTTAGGAATACACAACATTCCATTAGCATCAACGCGGCAAAGCATAAAATCCCAGTCTGTAGTATTGTATTGCACCACTTCTTCGTGTGATAAGGAAGTGCTTGCCACATCTTTATCAATACCATGATTATCTATCAGTGCCTCAATGATATCACTATCGACCATCTCTTTGTAATATTTATTTTTACAAGTCACAGTCATCTTTACAGATACATCTTTGCATTCTACCATCAGTACCGAACTGGTCTTTCTCACTTTCACTCCATGCTTTATCACGATCCCTTTAAAAATTGTCTCTTCGTCATTTCGGTAGCCTGCTTTTATTTCAATGTTTTTACCAGGCTCAAAATCCGGCTGGTTGCTTACGTCAAATGTTTGCTTTGCAGGCTCACCATCCATTATTATTATTGTTGCAGATGGTATTCGGTTAATTTCTTTATTCACTATAATAGAAAGTACCTGGTAGGTTTTTGAAACCTCGTTGCCTTCTGATAATATAGTAAAAGTGCATACACTTTTAGGGGCATCAGACGGTATGGTTCTTTCGTTAGTCGGCATTTTCTAATTTGTTGTTTTCACTATGGGCGGGAAGGATAATTCCTGTCCCTGCGCCAGCTTTCTAAAATTTGTCAGGTTATTCACCTGTGCTATTTGTATATAATATTTTGAGTCTCCGTATATTTTGTAGCATAGTAGCGGTAGCGTATCTCCGCTTTTCGCAACCACATAGTGCGTTATATCCGGAGAGTGTGCATCTTCCATCGCAACCCGCAATGTTTCATCCACGCTACCCTTAAAAGTAGATTTGCATATTGCACGTATTGGGCTGCCGTCGGGATTGAATAGTTTATAAGTAATAGTGAGCGCTGTACACCTGCCTTTGAAAATAAAATTCCCCCATACCAGCTTGAAATGCTTAGGCTCATGTGAATCGCTGTCGTACTCCAGCATCATCTTCTTAAAATTCTCTACATCGTCGTAAATATTATCCTTTGGCTGGCCGTCTATGATACCTGTATTGTCAAACAGAAATTCAAAAGACATTTCATCGGGCTTCTTCACATTAAACCGCTGCTGTGCAGATGTTGTACCATGCCCTTGCCCTTCAGTAAATTCTACCTTGTAATCCAGCACATAACTCTCAGGATTGATCATTGCAGTGTATGGATCGCCGACCTGGTGACTGTCAGAATAATCAGGATTGTTATATGCGAGGATCTGTACTTTTTCCAGCATGGCTTTTTATTTTACCGTTCCTCCTTATTATTTAATATTTCCATCACCTGTTCCACACATTGAGCTATAATGGCATCCTTCCCGTCTTCTTTTCCTGCTCCCTGTTGCGAATTATCGGAGGAAGATTGCGCCTCGGGATGAGGCTCATTCACTGTTACTTTTATGTATAGCTCTTTTATTTCTATTGGCATATGCTCAGCTTATTGAAGGGTGAAGTAATCATAACTAAGATCCAGCGTCTCTATCAGTACCGAGCTTTCCTGTGCATTCATATCTGCTACAGACCATTTTTTCGGCCATGCATTAAATATCTTCCATGTTTTTAACGGCTGGTGTGTCTCGTCGAGAAGAGTAACATTCACTTGTGCAGGACTAAATTGCCTGTTTTCAAAAGCATCGAGGCACCATTGTATTACATCAGAATCGGTAAGCATCCCGCGTTTCAACGAAAGGTCGGGATATTTGGTTCTTACCGGAAGCTTATGCTCAAAACGATTTTCACCACCTTCTTTATACGATTCAGTGTCGTATTCAACCGTTAGCCCGCTAACAGATTGAAAACGCGTATCATTGTCGTTCCCCACGCCAACAAATTCTACTTTGAAATGAAAACCTACAGGTGGATAGTAACCACCCGCTGAAGCACCTGCCATAGTTGAAAAGATTTTAGTTAAAACACAATTGTCCTACCATATCTATGACAGTATGTCCAATCCTTCATGAGCAAGCTCCAGGGTTTCTATGGCTACCTCGTTACCATCAGATTTCAGATCACTGGCCTGCACTTTTACCGGGAATGCATTAATTATTTTCCAGGTTATTACCGGTGCATGCGTTTCGTCAAGCAGACTTATCGTAAGGTCGCGACGTTCAACAGTGTTCAGGTTTACCGTATGCATCCAGGTGTAGAAATCTACATCACCGCTAAAGGTGCCGCGTTTTAACGTTATGTTGCTGTATTTGTGTAGCCCTGGCATTTTTATTTTGGTGTATATGGGGCTTGAGCCTTCTCTATATTCTATTGCTTCCACCTGCATGTCCAATCCTGTAGCCTCTGTGAATCCTATACGTGCACCACCCCATTCAACACGGAAGTGAAATTTGGGCAGTGGATAATTTGATGTTGCCATTTTTAAATTTTTTTATGTGAGGAATATGATTAATGAATTTATGATTATTGATTAGCTCTGTGCCATTAGCTGACTAAAGCGAAGTATGATAAATTCAGCAGGTCTTACAATGGCCATGCCTATTTCCACTATCATCCTTCCCTCCAGGATATCTAATGCACTCATTGTTTTGTTCAGCCCAACAGAAACATAAAATGCGTCTGATGCCTTGGAACCTTGTAATGCACCGGCTCTCCACTGTAGCGTCAGGAAGTTTTCCAGCATGCCCTGCACTTTAGCCCAGGTATTAGCATCATTGGGCTCAAAGACAAAAGATCCTGCTGCATTTTTGCTACTCATTTCCACCATGATACTGAAACGGCGGACGTTTATATAACGCCAGTCATTATCATTTCCTGCAAGAGTTCTCGCTCCCCATACCAATGTTCCTTTACCTGTAAAAGCACGTATGGCATTAATGGATTTTCCAGCTATCGGATCCACATTAAGCCCTGCCTGTTGATCATTGCTGATAGCAGAAATAGGTCCAACTACAGAATTGATACTTTCATTTGCCGGAGCTTTCCATACACCTCTCGCAGCATCTACACGGGCATATATGCCTGCCATAGCACCGCTTGGTGGTATTTTGCTCATCTCTTTTTGAATATTAGCTACGATGTTACCTATAATCGGGTGATTCTGATACAAAGTACTTTGAGCAAGAGAAGCATAATTTTCAGCAGAATTTAAAATAGTGTTGACGAATGCAGATATTTTGTTGTATGCAGCGTTAAGATCAAGGATTATGATTTTTGATTCGTCAGATACATCCGAACCTGCGCTAGTGTAATCTGTAGCACTGGCTGTAATAGACCCTAAGGAGCCTATCCATGATGTATCAGTATAGAAAGTATTTACATTTGCTGATGTCTCAGTGGACAATGTCTCAACGACACTGTTTAGTTCGATACTTATCAGGTTTGTAACGCCTCCTTTCCATAAGCTGTTTGATAAAGCATACGAAGCAACATCATTATTGAGCATCACATTCTTGAAATAAGTTGTATTATTCCATGCGGTACGCAATCCAAGAGCCATTGTTCTTACCCAATCGATCTGTGTTTTTAGCGCTGTTTTTATAGCCGGGTCTCCTGTCGCATTTGTTGTGGCATCCGCATATTGTTTATATACATCATCCAATGTTGTCGCAGTAGGAAATGCTGATGCTGCAATAGTGCTATTTATCGTTGAATTTACACTGGTTACATCTGCAAGGGAAGCTTCCAGATTTTTTACAAGCACATTAAGCGTGCTATCAGTTGTTAATGTAGCTAGATTTGTTACTGCAGATCCATCTGAATTTTGCACTCCGCTTTTAAACATACCATAGTCTATTTCAGCAGTATAGGCTGAATAGAGCCATGGGGTGTAAGCCATGCCGTAATTCAGATCATTGATGCCGATATTATTACGGAAGTCGACAACGGGATCTGTTGGTGATGCAGTATTGTAAAGATCCAGTATGGCAACCCTGCTTTGTAAATTGGCACACTGCATTAGTGCTGCTTGCTGCAGGCTATAAAAGTCCGATGTGGCGCCTAATGCAACGGCATCAGGGAACAATAAAATAGTTGGCTCGTCTTCTTTTTCTACAGCATCTAATCCTACAAGAAAACCCGGATGGGTTGATGGATTACCCGGATCCCCAAGTGCTATTGTAGTTAGCGAACCTGATGTCTGATATAATCCAACAGCTACAATGTAGCAATCGCCACCTCCATTGTCATAAAACATTCTTACGGCATCGTGCATGTAAAACCGTTTGCCACTGTCGATAGCAACAGACAATACGGCTCTGTTGTTATTTTCATCGGTTTTTACTGTAATGCTTGTCGGTGCATTAGCGTCTCCGTAGTATGTCTCATACTCCAACAGTGAAGATATCTTTGTAGGAATATTAATCAGGTTTTGCCCCTGGTTACTTGCCATCTGTGTATATCCTATGAACGCAGGAATAGCAGTTTCAACTTCCGCAATGGAAGGTGGAAATTTCGATATCTCTTCGATATAGACACCGGGTGTTTTGTAAGAAGTTGCCATGTTTGGAATTTATTTTATTATTTAATAATTCAAATATTTTTCTGCACAGTAATAAGTGTCGCTGCCTTGCACTACTGTGCTTAGCGTATTGCTGCCGGGATTTGCAACCGGTGTTACATTTCCCAGTGTTGCTGATTCCAGATATAGTGTACTAATTGGTTTGTCTTTAAATGGTATTGGTACCGATGAAAGAAATGCAGTGCTTGCTGCCACATTATTAAAAGTATATACAGATAAGTTGTCTTTAATTGCTGTTACATCGCTTGAGCGTGCAATGTATTTCCATAGCACAGAACGGTTGGCAAAATGAAGAGTGAATGTAGGTTTCTTAACTGCACCTGTGCTATCAAGTAATGAGAAATCATTGGTAGCAGATAAGTAATTAAATACCTCAGCAATGCCGAGGATATTGGTGTTTGCAGCATTTGCATCATAATAAACATATTTGCTGCTGCCATTTACTTGTATCCTGTATTTCCCGTATGTAAGACCTGTAAGACTAATAGGTACGGAAGTTTGAGCGACGGTATAGTGTTGTGTAGTATGCAAAACCTGCACGTCATAAGTATTTGTAGACGTGTTCAATGCGTACACATATATTGTAAAATCAGTGTTGGGAGCTGCATTAAAGTTGTAAGTATCCGAAGCTATATCAAGTATATCGGCAGCATTTGCATATTGAAAATTTCCTTTCGGCATCCAGAAATTGGTGTCCGTTACCGCATGGGCACCGCCACTGTTACTTGGCTTTATAGCTTCATAAACATTACCTGAACCATCGCCTGAAAGGTCGCCAATATTATAAGTCGTAGCGCTATTGTATTGCTGTATTTTTGAGCTTATGTATAAGGTACTGTTGCTTTCGTTTTGATTGATGTTGCTGAAATAATATGCGGATGACGTTAATGGCTGGAAAGTGACATTTGTAAAATTGCCGAAATGCACATTGTCTATCTGGATATAAAACCTGAGCTTCTTCAGTAAATCAATTTTTATTACGGGCTTTTCAGTATCATCTATTCTTACAATGATTATCATTTTATTTCCTATCACCTTATATAGCATCTGCAGTCCTTTCAGCATTGCGGCTGTTTCATCGGTAGGTACTATTTCCAGGTCTTCACATTGCAAGTCAGAGTAGTAGTCATTGAGCACCTCTATCATAAACAGTATTTCATATTTTGTTGTCATGATACTGCGAGTTTTAAGGTGTCATTAACATCAACTTCTTTGATAAAGCCGCTTTCCATTGTAATGGCATCCTCGTCGATAGTGATCTGGCGTACTTTATAAAGTACAGATGGCAAATACTTACCACCCAGTATGCTCCACATCTGGTTTATCTGTTCAAAATTTAAATTGTATAGATCTACTATCAGCTTTTGGATCCTGATGTCAAGATTTGGATTGCTCAATGGCGTAAATACATTCTGAAACTGGAAAAACTGTACGATGTAGGCGAGCCACTTCAATGAATCTCCATAATCGGTTCTATTCACAGAGAATAATGCATATAGGTTGAGATAAAGTGGGGGATTCTGATAAGTTATTCCTGTATCAGTTTTCACAAATGCATCCTGTTGTTTTGCAACACGGTCTTCTTCCACATTTACTAAAGAGAGAATCGCTTTACCTGTTAATGCGTTATTACCGCTGCCATCATTATCCAAAGCCTTGCCTACATTACCTAATACGAGACGCTGATCGGTAGTGACACCGAGTTTTTGAGAGAGATAAGTGTTTAGTTCCTCTACAAGGAATTTGAATGATTCACTAATCATGGTACTAGCAACAATAGGTTTTTAAAGCATGATAATGTCATCTTGAAAAGCATGTATGCTTTTCATTTACCGGGTTTAATCGGTATTAGCATTCTTAGAGGTGGCAGATTTAAAAAAAGACTTACTGTACTATGATTCGATTCCTCTCATTCCTTCCCGTAGGAAGGAGTAACTTTCACAATTATTACTTCAAAAGAATATAAAAAAAATTACATTTCAAATAGACATATAAAAAAATACCTTGTTAATGATATTGCTTTTTATATACTTGAGGATATTATAAATTGATTATTAATTAATTGCAGATCTGTTTTCAAGTAAAAAAATTTTTTATTAATTAATTTTTTATCAGGAGTAATGTGCCAAAAAAAAGTCACTACATAATGCAGTGACTTTTTATAAATGGCTGATGCTTATGGGCATGTTTTAAGCGTGCTATACCAATAGAATGTGGCATCTGTTGCGGCAAAGCTTGAATCAGTGTCATAGTTATTACCTGTGTAATCCGTTGGAGTATATGCCGCAAACGGCTGTATGCTGATCTTGCTTACATGCGCATCGTTAGAACAGGTTTTGTTTTGCTGTGCAGCAAGCCATGTGGAAAGCAATACAGGCTGATCAAACATTCCAGGATCTATTACGTATGCTTTAGGGCCTTGTGGCGTATTTACACTTATCAAGGGAACAACGTGGAACCACCAATATATACAGCAGCCGCCCCACTTACTTCCCAACACAGAAAGTACATCTGCACCCTTATTTGCATAGCTGAATACTTTTTGTGTATGGTAGTGAAATTTATTTTCGATGATCCAGCACATTTCATGTGCACGAGCATAGCATCCATCTATTACGTATTGAAAGGGAATGCAAATTGTATCCTGATATAAAGGATTTGACAATGTGCAGGATTGCTGCGCACAAAAATCAAATATCTGTTCTGCAGCAGCAATGTTGGGTATCATATTCGTTAATCTTCCAGTAGTATCTGATGGAACAATCTTAGCGCCAATCAGGTCAAGGCTCTTCGGATCTATATTATCAAGCGAATAGGAAGTACCACTATTATTCAGAATTTTTTGTGATTTGTTGAAGGCATCTGTTTCAGCAGCAGACGGCTCATTTACCTGCATGATCGTAGCTGCATGAGGATCTATGGTCAACTTTATTGGTTGATGAGCATTGAAAGCTTTTTCGAGAGAACTTATATTTTTGGTATCACTTATTGTAAACACTTGCTGCCTCTGGTTTAGCAACACGATTGTCGCACTACCGTCTGCTGTTTTATGCATATCTGCGATGGTGACTATGCCGGCATCTAATTTGTTGCTTGTGGTAGCGCTCCCCGGAGTTGGGGATTGTACACTATTTTTCTTGCAGGCATTTATTATTACGAGTATACCAACGACAGCCAATACATAAAGTACAACGGTAAATTTTATTGTATTGTTGATAGTTGGTTTAGTAGGTTGTTTTTTCATTAGATAAAATTTTCTTTTTTGATTTCGGTAACCCATTTAATATGGGCATAATACAAATTACATATTTGAATATTATTTAGCAAATAATCTTATCTTCAAATCAAAAAATCCCCCTTTTCTATGAAGTTTTCTATTCTTTTTATAATTGCCCTGTCAGTAGGAAGTTTTTGTTTTGCTCAATCTTCAAAGAATCTTACTTCACAGTTCGATCAGCATAAAAGAGCTCTTAGTTATTTGCTTCAGCAATCGCAGGGAAGTACAGTGGCTTTGAAAACTACCTATGTCAAAGAAAGGGTAAAAGCACAAAGTACTTATTACAGTACAGGAGCTTCTTCATCACTTGTCGATTCCCTTAACCTTTCATATAGTGGAAAAAGAGGTTCTCAATATGATTACAACCTAATGTTTTATCCGTACAATTATCAATATAATACCACACCCTTATTTACATACCTCGGTAATTTCACAAAGCCACAGGTTTTATATGATACTCTCTTGCGCTGGACAGTTGATCCAAATAATGTTTTGTTTGGTTTTTATGAGGAAATATTTTCAAAATACGATACTGTAAAAAATACATTGCTGAATAGTACTAATCTATTTGTGGATTCAAATATTGATCAGAACATGAGCTTTGCTAATGTATTTGATACAACGGGTAATATTACTGCAGGCTATTGGTTCAATCTGAAGCATGGAGTTAAGGATAGTGTGTATAAGCAAGTGTTTAGTTATAATATTTTGCATAAGCTAATTGCTGATAGTATTTATCAATACAAAAGTGGCAGCTGGAGTTTGATGGTTCATTCGCTTTATAAATATGATGCTTCTGGAAATGCTATACAGATAGATATGTATGAGGACACAGCATTGATGATTGAGCAACTAAAGTATGTGAATACTTATGACACTGCAAACCGTTTACAAACCGTGCTGACTAGCTTTAATGATGGTGTGGCATTAGTGCAATATTTAAAAGATTCTTTCACCTATTCGCCCGGCATATCTTACAATACTTCGTGGAAGGAGTATCAATATGATGGCATCAATCATTACTGGCTTGGTTATACATATACATCCAAACACATTAACGCATCAGGATTGCCGGATACTGTATATATACATCAATGGGATACAACAAAAACATGGTCGCCACAGGCTAAGGATGTCGTTACTTATGATTCATTGAACAACCCTGTCCGAATACTTGAATATGACTTTGACACTACAAAATATTCGGATACAGCTACTATAACTACTAACTATTATTATGAGCAGCTCAATATAGAAAATGCAGGTGTAAGTTCTTTAGCTGCTACTGACTTTATTAAGATCTATCCAAACCCTGCTAATGATGTGCTGGTTATATCGCAGGCTGATAATCCAAATAATGGAATTCTAAGTGCAAGCATGATCAATGTAAATGGTCAAATCTTAAAAAACTTTTATTTGCCGAACCAAAGCAGGATTTTTCAATTTTCTATATCGGACTTAACACCTGGTACGTATTGGATGATAATAAGAAACCAATCAAGAGAAGTGCTGCATAAACAAATGATCGTGAAGCTTTAGTTCCCGTCATCATCTTTTTCTGCAGGCTCTTCAGTGCTCTCGCCTTTGCTGACCTTTATTTTAGGGTTTTCTTCATTCCCAGTTACACTTAGTGGAATGCCTATGATACCAAGTGGGGGTAACCCTAATCTAAACTTGAGATTCATATCTCCGTTAAAGCTCACTTTGCCTTCGAATCGTGGCCTGAAGCCGGCTATACGCATTTTAGTGCGTTCAATTGTTATAATGTTGTTAGCTATTGTTGTTTTTATATCCACCTTTGAGAGGTCGGGATCTTTTATTTCGCTTTTATTGGTTTTGCTACTTATTGCATTGAATAATTTCAATCCGGCTACTTTCACCTTCTTTATTGAAAGAGTGCCGCCACCTTTTAACGACGGATATACAGGATACATATTCTCGTCGAGCTTGCCACTAAGCTGATAGTCGAGAGATATAACACCAGCTGCTTTGGAAGCAGATGAAGCAAGGTCGCGGAATAGTTTAACTTCTTTATAGGCTCTTTTTACATCAAAATCTTTTGCAGTTATATGATAATCGAAATATGCTTTTTTAGGAGTAATGCTGCCGTATTTTGCATCCATGGTGATTGGCGCATCAATCAGTGTAAAGCCTGTTTCACTTAGATTAATGCAGCCCTTGCTAATAGCCATTTTTCCTTTGAAATCTTTTAGGTCCAACCCTTGATATTTTATGTCTTTCGCAGCAGCAGTAAAAGTTAGATCCAGGTTTTGAGGGACGATAACCACACCAGTGCTGGCTGTACTTGTAGTCTTTTTACTGGTTTTAGGCGGGGTATTTTTGCTTTCTGAAAAAGCAGTAAATTCATCTATAACAATAAGATCACTTTTCAAATCAAAGTTGCCGCTTAACATGGCCTTATCGTTCATTATGTAATTAATCACATTGGAGAGTGCTCCATTTAATACAATTGACGACTGCCCGTATTTGGCCTTGAAAACATCAAAGCGCATTTTATTCTGGTTGAAGCTGAATACTCCTGTTTTAATAATGAGTGGCTTGGGGAATAGCTCAGAAGTAAGTGCAACATTTTTAAACTGTAATGAACCCGAGTTATATAATTTGTTGTACCTGCCTGCAACAGCATCACTTTGTCTTCCTCTTAAAGATAAGTTGGTTTGTATAAGCCCTGTAACATCATAACCTTTCCGGGAAAATACCTGGTACACTTTTCCAACATCAATAGTTCCCTGAGAAGTGATGTTGTATTTAAGGTCTGCGAAGTTTTGCAAGTCCGCGTTGATGGTAAATGGCTGCCCTTCAAATACGAACGATAATGGCTTAAGAGTAACCTTCATATCCTTAACAGAGCCATCGACATTACTGATTGTTGCGTTTACTTTTATATTTTCTATTGGGTGAGGGTAATACTTTGTTTTTATTGCAGCATTTTCAAGGTTAAGATTTGCGGCTATTACCGGGTATGTTTTTTTAGCGGGTATGTATTTGCCTTTTATTTTCACATTGGCATTCAGATCTCCTGAAAGCGTTGTGCCGTCTAACGGATAAAACTTCTTTATATCATCCAGGTGAAAAACTGTTTTTATATCGGCGTCCATAGGGAAATCCGCCGCATTGCCTATGCGCAGATAACCCTTTACAAAATTATTTAGCACAGTGGCATTAAGATTCTCCAGCTTCAGGCTGGTGTGCTTGTAGTTGCTATCGGGGCAACCTGCCTGCAGATCAAAATTGATATTATTCACTGCTTCCGGTAAAGAGGCATATTTAAAGTATCCATCCTTTAATGATGATCTCAGATTGAATTTTGGAAAACAGGTAATAACTGTATCCGTTTTTCTCAATCCTTTAGGAACGACGCCAGTCGCATATTTACCATCAGCAAGCAAATGGAATGTAAATCTCCCTTTTGCATTAAAAGGTTGTATCCCAAACGCTTTGTGCCATTTAGCAAGGTCTACTTCTGTATTGATCTTAGCGTAGATATGTGGCTTATTTACTCCGTGTATTTTTATCACCGAATTGAAGTAATCATCTTTATCTACATTAAAAGACAAAGAGTCAACATCTACCTGTAAGCTGTCGGGGTTGAGAGAAGGAAGAGTTGTTTCAAAATTCATGAATAGATTATGTACAGGGGATGGCGCTTTATCATTAGCAATGTAGCCATCCCTTATCTGCATATTGAAAGAGAGATTGGGCATGGTGCTTGTGGAAGCAATATATTTCCCAGCTAATGAAAAATTTATAGTTCCGGTACCTTTTACATCTGTTTTGTCAAGCCATTTCAGGTATTCCGGAGGTAGTGCTGTAATAATATCATGCAACGCTGTTTTATTGGAATAAAGCTTGAAATCCATATCATACCCATTTGTCAAAAAGGCAAATTGCCCGGTGAAATGCACTGGTAGCTGATTGATTTTTAAATCATTCTTTTCAAAAATAAAAGCCAGTGAGCTGGTATTTATTTTCGTAACGAGGTCTGCATTTATTTTTTTGGAAAGGATATATGGAATGTTAGCATAATAAAGATCCAGCGAATTGATCTCAAGATGAGTGTATAAATCAAAAATATCTTTGCTTAAATCTCCATTGCCTGTGTAATTAAAACCTTCTGCATATATCAATATGGGTATAGACCTATCATTATACACAAGCCTGCTGTCTTCAATAAGTATTTT
>DATNFP010000192.1:0-3721 GCA_035606335.1 Flavipsychrobacter sp.
ATATTATGGTCTTGGCGTGTACAGAATGGAAGGAGTTTATTCTGGTGCCTGGGCAGGGGCAAAAGAAATATTATCGCAGATAAAAGATATCAGGCATTTGAATAATAACGCTACCGGATATTCATTTTATAGTGCTTCCTGTTTCGATAAAGTATCTCCATCATTACGCGATAGCCTGCACTATAGTTATAATAATTATTTTGCTTTGCCCCCAACAATGAAATGGCTGGATAGCATTCCTCCTGCTGCTCCTGTATTAAAGGCTATTCCTTCTTCGCAGGGTACTTTATTGCAATGGCAGGTAAATAATCCTACAAAAGAGCCGCTTCGTTTTGCAGTTTATCGCTTCATAAATAATGAGCCGGTAAACCTGGATAAAGCTGATAAAATATTAAGTGTACAATCTCTTCCCGCATATATAGATGTAAATGCTAATAAGTACCAGCAATGCACTTATATAGTGACAGCCCTCGATAGGCTGTGGAACGAAAGCAAGCCCAGCAATAAGGCTATAACAAATAGCAATGAATAAAACAGCTATATGTTAATATGCATAATAACTAATTGGTATTGTATATAATAATCATTTTTCAAAAATGCAATATGTCAACTCTGTATGTTGAAAACGTGTGCATTTTTACAATGCGTTAACAATAGGGTAAAAATATGGCATGCTATTTTGATTAATTTTGGTACAAACAGTGGCCTATGTATGATGATGACTATCTGGATGATGATTGGAACTCGCTGGATGAATTGCTACAAAGATATGAACAGGTGAAGAACGGGGACGCCGTAAGTATCATGGAAGAAGAAGATTTTGAAAGAATAATTGAGTTTTATTTCCAGAACAATAATGAAGAGCAGGCCTTACTTGCCTGCGATATTGCCCGGACTTATTACCCCTTTTCAGGTTCGGTGCTATTACTAAGAGCAGAAATCCTTACACAGGCACAGAAATACGGTCAGGCTTTAAAAGCGCTGGATGAAATGGAACAGTACGACCAGAAAAATCTGGATGCAGTATTGTTGCGCTCCGATATACTATTGGGTCAATTTAAATACGACCAGGCAGCATTGTGGCTGGAACAGAAGGCGAATGAATTTGAAAACAAAGAGCAGATCGAAATATTGCTGGAGCTTTCTGATGTGTATGATGAATGCGAAGAATTTGACGCGGTATTTGATACGTTGAAGCGTGTTATAAAAATAGACCGTCGCAATGAAGAAGCATTGCAAAAGATATGTTTCTGGGCAGAATTTACTGAGCGTCTGGAGGAAAGTGTAACATTACATACTCAGCTCGCAGATGAAGACCCCTACAATTCGCTTGCTTGGTTCAACCTTGGGGCAGCTTACCAGGGGCTAAAATTTTACGAAAAAGCAATAGATGCTTATGAATTTTGTGTGGCAATAGATGAGAAATTCGAATTTGCCTACCGTAACATGGCAGATGCCTATATGCGCCTGAAATGGTACGAAAAGGCAATAGAAGTGCTTGAAAAACATCTTGAAATAGCTAAGCCGGAAGATGTGATCTTTGAGGCGATGGGGTATTGCTGGGAAAAACAGAAGAACTTTTCCAGAGCACGATACTATTATCGCCAGGCATCACAGCTTAGTCCGCAGGACGACAGTATATTTTATAAAATAGGTGAGACATACGCCCGTGAGCGACAATGGGAAAAAGCAGTAAAGGCATATTCTGTGGCGTTGCATCTTAATAAAGATAATGCAGCTTACTGCATGGCCATCGGCAATTGCCTGATGGAGATGGACGTGAAAAGCGAAGCGCTTGTTTGCTATCTGAATGCTGTACGGCTAAAGCCAGGCAGCAAAACTACATGGATAGCACTGCTTCGTGGCTTGTATATGGCAGGATACTACCAGGAAGCAATGACACAGCTTGAGGTAGCCCGTGAACATTGCGGTGATAAACCTGATTTCTACTATTATCAATCGGCATTATTATTTGAATCAGGTAAAACGAAAGAAGCATTGCTGCAACTGGAAAAAGGTCTGAAAGAAGCTCCTAGCAAGGCAAAAATATTTACTGGATTAAATCCTGAATATCTGCGACGTACAGCCGTGGCAGATCTCATCGGGAAATATAAGAGCAAGAAAAAATAAAAAATAAAGAGCACTATCAGGGATTACGGCTGGATTTTTTCCGGCCTGTAATTTTTTTAGCGGTATTGGGCTCTTTTACATCCTCACCTATCAGTATGGCCCATGGCTTTAATCCATCTACACGTTCGCTGATTATTTTAATGATAGCAGTAAGAGGGATAAACAGGAACATACCGGGGATGCCCCACAATAAATTGCCTGCTACAACTGCCACAATGGTGATAAAAGGATTCATTTTCACTCTTTTACCTACAATTCTTGGTAATAATATATTGGCATCTATAAAGTGAATAATGATAAACACAATACCCACTGCTAATGCCTGGCTGCCACTCCCATTGGCAAAGGTGATAAGCATACTAAGTGCGGTTGCAGTATAAATACCGAGATATGGGATAATGTTAAGCACAGCGGCTAATACACCGAGAAACAAAGCGTATGGAATGCCTATTATAGCAAGAGTGGTACTATTTAGTATGGCAATTACTATCATTTCTGTTAGCAGGCCTAATACGTAACTATTGATCAGTGAACGTGTCTCAATAATTACTTCATGTACCTGGTCGTGCTGTGTGTCGGGGAACAATCCTAAAATGAATTTCATGAGTAACCGGCGATGAAACAGCAGGAAATAAGAGTAGATAATTACAAAAATCCCCAGGATAATTATTTCAGACACGCTGAGGAAAGTATTGCCTACAGAATTGGCTGCCGTCGTAATCCAGTCACCGGCATTTTTATTTATGTAGGCCATTTGGTCCTTTGTGCTTACACGATAGTTCCGTTGGATCCAGTATTGAATATGCTGCATCATTTGCATGAACCTTGCTTGGAGCCTTGGAAAGTCTTTTGAAAAATCTGCTATTTGTATAGTGATAAAATAGAAAAATAATCCCAGGCATATTAAAAAAGTAAGAATAGATATCAGAGCGGCAACCCCACGCCACAGTCCTATACGTTCCAGCAATCTTGTGAAAGGAAATAACAGTACGGATATCAAAAGAGCAAAAAGTAATGGAATAAATATGGTCTTGCCCTCCAGCATCAAAAACAGAATTAGTACAATGGCAAGTAATGTCAAGGCTAACCTGGCGTAGAATGGCAATTTTACTGTATTCATATAATCTTCAAACCTAATAGAATTATGCCATTGTACAAAGTTCTAAATATGTATGTGAATGAATGTGGAAAAAAATAGATAGCCGTCAAGTGTCTTCAATCTGTATTTTCTCTTACTTTGCTTTTGTAAATAAGCATGCGGTGCTGAAACGGTTTTTTAGAAAAGGTATTTTAGAGGCTGGTTGTGACGAAGCGGGTCGTGGGTGTCTTGCCGGTCCTGTATTTGCCGCTGCTGTAATACTTCCTGAAAAATTTCGTCTTCCATTTCTCAATGACAGCAAGCAGGTAAATGAAGAGATCCGCAACAAGCTAAGACCGCAAATAGAAAAGAAAGCCATAGCGTGGGCTGTTGCAATGGTTGATCATGAGGAAATAGATCGCATCAATATCCTGAAAGCATCTTTTAAAGCCATGCATTTAGCGGTCGATCAGCTCTCCGAAAAACCGGAGTTGTTATTGATAGATGGTCATA
>DATNFP010000193.1:0-34514 GCA_035606335.1 Flavipsychrobacter sp.
TACCCATCACTGACGAACGCATGACTCGTTTTAACATCTCTCTTGAAGAAGGCGTAGACCTTGTGCTGCATGCTATGGAACATGCATGGGGAGGCGAAATATTTGTGCCAAAAATACCTTCGTATCATATTATGGATGTGGCAAAGGCAATAGGACCTGAGTGTGAGCATAAAATAATAGGTGTAAGACCGGGTGAAAAGATACATGAGGAAATGATCACAGAATCTGATTCATTTAACACGATCGACATGGGGAAATATTATGTGATCCTGCCACAGAAAACAGAATGGAATAGAGAAGAATATATGAGAACACATAATGCCAAACCTGTAGAGATTGGTTTTAAATATAACTCGGGAACAAATGAGGAATGGCTAAGCGTAGAGCAAATAAGAACAATAGTTAAAGAACAAGTAGATCCCAATTTTACTATCCATCCCCAACATGCAACAGTCGATACCGTACGGTAAGCAAAATATTACCGAAGAAGATTTACAGGCAGTAAGCGAAGCCCTGACATCCGATTTTCTTACACAGGGACCAAGGATACAGGAATTTGAAAAAGCATTTGCTGCTTATATAGGCGCAAAGTATGCAGTTGCCATTAGTAATGGTACTGCTGCATTGCATTTATGCGCAATGGCTTTGGATGTAGATACAGCAAGTAATGTGATCACTACGCCAATCACATTTGCCGCTTCGGCAAATTGTGTAAAATACTGTGGTGGAAATGTATTCTTTGCCGACATAGAAAAGGATACTTATCTTATAGATCTAAATAAGGTAGAAGATCTCATTAAGTCCAAACCTGCAGGCTTCTTTAATGGTATAGTCCCTGTCGATTTTGCAGGAAGGCCTGTTAACCTGGAGGATTGCAGAACACTGGCAGATAAATATGGCTTGTGGATCATAGAAGACGCATGTCATGCTCCAGGTGGCTATTTTGTTGATTCGAAAGGAGTAAAACAGAATTGTGGTAATGGGATATATGCAGATCTCGCAATTTTTTCTTTTCATCCTGTAAAGCATATAGCATGTGGTGAAGGCGGGATGATAACAACAAATGACGAGGAACTATACAAAAAGTTGATTCTTTTAAGAACACATGGCATTACGAAAGACCCGATGTTGCTGCATGAAAACCATGGGGGCTGGTATTATGAAATGCAAGAGCTCGGGTATAATTACCGCTTAACAGATTTCCAGGCTGCGTTAGGCATCTCACAGCTAAAACGTGCAGATGAGGGTTTGAAACGCAGAAGAGAAATTGCGGAGAATTATTACAACGCATTTAAGAACAATAAAGGCATCCTTGGTCAGTCAGGAGTAGTAGAAGGGCATGCTTATCATTTATATATCATAGAGGTTAACGATAGAATAGGATTATATAATCATTTAAGAAGCAATAATATTTTTGCACAAGTGCACTACATACCTGTCCATACATTGCCATACTATCAGCAATTTGGATTTAAAAAAGGAGATTTTCCTATAGGGGAAGAATACTATAGTCACTGTTTGAGTCTGCCTATGTATCCCACCCTAAGCGATGAGGAACAGCAATATGTTATTGAAACTATTAATAAATTTATAAACTAAATAAAAAGTACCTATATGAAAACCTTTCAAAAAGTGATTGATAACGCTGGCATATACGGTGCTATACAAAACCTTCAAAAAAAACCAATCTTCAGATCTTCAGCAGCGTTTCCGGTAATACATAATGAAAATGTAAGTTCCAGAGTTCTATTTATGGGTTATTGGATATTAAAAAGGGAAATATCAGAAATAGGCCTTGTGTATACTTTACGAAATCAGGGTGGTCAAATCATCAACAGAAAGTATATAAACATAAATACACCACGAGCCCAGCGTATAGTTTTAAGTGATCTTTTGGAAGATGCAAATCATACAGGAAATTTTATCGGTTCTATAGAGTTAGAAGTATTCTCTGCCAAGGACATGGTATTTCCATATCCTGCCTTTGTCCTGGAATATTATAATGATAGTTTTTCTACTTGTGTACATACCACTGGCCGCGTATATAATGATTTTGAGGATTTTCGGGATAACGATGACATTCAGGTAGCAGAGTCCGGTTTTGATGTATACGGCAATGCAAAGCTGGATTCATTCTTCGCTTTTGTAAATGGACCACTTCCCAATACTGATCCTATTCATTATGAAGTAGTGAGTCAAAATGGGGAAACATTAGCCGGCGAAATCAGACTGAATCCTATTGAACCGTATGAAACAGTATTCGTACACTTGAAAAAGCATATTCACGGACTGGATGCATTTCTTGGGAATAACCCCGGCACCATAAGAATAAAACATCAGTTCAAAGGTTTTTTCCCACGTTTGCTGGCAGGCAATTTTGATAATACTAATGGCACCTGTAGCATTACTCACACTTTTTATGACTGCTCTCCATTAGTAACTGTAGATGCTTACTGGAAAAGAGCCTCAGATAACTTATATGACAGCTCTATTTACGCACCTGTATTCATTGATAACGACAGAGACACTGAAGTAGTTTTTTACCCAATGTTTTCGCCAACGGTATACACAATTGGGTTGATCTTTTTTGATGAAGCGGGGAATATTGTAAAGGAATGTAGTGATTACAAGATATTCGACTCTTCAAAAGTGGAGATTGTAAGACTCAGTATCAAAAAAATATTTGAAGGCGATGATATTGATCTTTCATCTGTGAAGGGCGTTTTTATCCATAAATCATGGAGTAATGGTCAATCCATTCCTAACCGGATAAAGTTCGGGCTAAATATAAAGGTTGAAAATACAATGCAGGGGTTATCCAGCAATATTTGTTTTAATTCACGTCTTGGTTTGCCTCAAGTACAGAAAAAAACTGGTACAAGAAAATGGGCCCCCTTAGTTAATAATGGAGATTCTATGGTAATTATAGACAACGCAGCAACCTTGAAAAATTATGACCAGGAAGCTAAAGTAGTTTATAAGATATTCCGTGAAGGGGATAATGAATTTATTGAGCGAGAAGAAATTATTCCTCCATATGGCCAGAGAAGAATCGAAATAAATAAAGATACTGAGTTGAAAGAGTTTGTTGGAGATAAATCAGCCTGGATATATGTAGATGCTGATAACCCGTTCGTGGGTGCCTGGTATATCAACTTTGGTAAATCAGGAGTGGTGGGTGCAGATCATTCATTTTAACAAGTATTTTTGGGTAATAGGCCGCAGATAATATTCAGAGCTGATGGTAATAGCAATATTGGTTTAGGCCATGTTATTCGTTCATTGGCAATAGCGGATATGATCAAAGATGAGTTTGATTGTGTATTTGCAATTAAGTCACCAACTGATCAATTACAAAAAATAATTTTAGAGTCCTGTAATAAAATAATTAATCTCAGGGAAGAGGATGCAGAGGATGAATTTATCTCTTTTATTTCAAGTGATGCGATTGTGGTTTTAGATGGTTATTTATTTAAAACAGATATGCAGATAGCAATAAAAAATAAAGGATGTAAATTGGTATGTATTGACGATCTGAATGAATGGCATTTTGTTGCCGATGCAATAATCAATCAGAATAGTGACATTACTACAGCCGACTATTCAAAAGAGCCATATACCAGGTTGTTTTCCGGTCTCGATTATGCTATGCTTAGGAAACCGTTTCTTGATGCAGCAAAAAAAGAAAGGTATCCACGCAAAATAAAAAACATCATTATTAATTTCGGTGGCGCCGATATGTATAATCTAACCTTAAAGGTGCTGCGGGCTTGTATAGGGATAGGCGCACAAATTAATATTCATATTATTACCGGTGCCGCATATCGTCATCTGGATACACTAAATGAATTTAAAGGACAAAAGAGTATTTTTTTTCACGACCGGCTTAATGCAGATCAGATGTGCAGCTTAATGCTGGAATGCGAATTAATAATCTGCCCCGCAAGCTCTGTATGTATAGAGGCTCTAAGTGCCGGTATGAATATCATAACAGGTTACTATGCAGATAATCAACGGGCATTTGCATCTTTTTTAAATAGGGAACAATATGCTTCTTCTATTGGTGATTTTTTGGAAATAACCATTCAGCAATTAAGCGCTACTGTGGCTAATGCTATTAAGATAGATGATGTAAGCGTAAAGAAAAAGGTAATAGACGGGAAGCAGGATATCCGGTTTATCAATTTATTTAAATCTTTATAAATGAAAGACATCGACCTGAAAGAACTGACCATTGCAGATATAGAGTTGGTAAGACAATGGCGAAATTCGGAAGAGGTATCGAAGTACATGTATACCGATGCGCATATTGCTGAAGAAGAGCAGCAGAAATGGTTTGAGAAAGTAAGCGCTGATAAAAGCCAGAAATATTGGGTCATTGAGTATGAGGGCAGGAAGCTGGGCCTGGCATCTGTTTATTCTATCAAGCCGGCCTTTAAAAGCTGCTACTGGGCATTCTATCTTGGAGATACCTCGGTGCGTGGGGCAGGTATCGGATCGAAAGTGGAATATAATGTGCTAAGTAAGGTGTTTGATGAAATGAACTTTAATAAGCTATTGTGTGAAGTATTCGTGTTTAATGATGCTGTGATAAAGATGCATGAAAAATTCGGCTTCAAAAGAGAATCTTATTTCCGTGAACACATTTGTAAAAATGAACAGTTTTATGATGTGGTAGGCTTATCTATGCTGAAGAAAGAATGGGATACAGTAAAAGAGTATCATAAAAATAAAATTTATAATTCTGAAAGATGAGTACCCCAGGAATATATATTGGGAAGCACGAGATCGCAACAGATAAGCCACCGTTTATCATTGCAGAGATGTCGGGCAACCACAACCAGTCTTTAGACAGAGCCCTCGCTATTGTTGATGCAGCAGCAGCGTCGGGTGCCCAAGCTATCAAGTTGCAGACATATACAGCAGACACAATAACCGTAGAAGGGGCACATACAATTAGCGACGAAAATTCGTTATGGAAAGGCCGCGAGCTGTACGACCTGTATAAAGAAGCATATACACCATGGGAATGGCATGAAGCAATTTTTAAAAGAGCAAATGAAAAAGGATTGGTGGCGTTCAGTTCTCCTTTTGATGAAACAGCCGTTGATTTTTTGGAAACGCTTAATGTACCCGCTTATAAGATCGCTTCCTTTGAGAATACAGATTGGGTTCTATTAAAGAAAGTAGCCCAAACAGGCAAGCCTGTTATTGTATCTACAGGGGTAACTAATATAGCTGACATAGATGAGTCTGTGAGAATATTAAGATCGTATGGTTGTAAGGAGTTGATATTGCTGAAATGCACCAGCACATATCCGGCTACTCCGGAAAATACAAATTTGCGTACCATACCGCATATGTCAGCATTATTCGGCTGCCAGGTGGGCCTTTCTGATCATACTATGGGAGTGGGCGCCTCTATTGCTGCTGTCGCATTGGGTGCACGAGTGATAGAAAAACATTTTACACTCAGCCGCGCTGAAGGTGGAGTAGATGCTGCTTTTTCGCTGGAACCGCATGAGTTCAAATCGCTGACAGAAGAGTCTTTGCGGGCTTTTCTGGCATTGGGCGAAATTAAATATGGTATACAGAAGGCCGAAGAGAAGAGCGTTGACTATAAACGTTCTTTGTATGTTATAAAAGACATTAAAGCAGGCGAAATACTCGATATAAATAATGTAGCATCCAAGAGGCCGGGATTTGGGCTGCATACCAGGCATTACGAAGAGGTGCTGGGGAAGAAAGCTGCAATTGATATCAAAAAAGGTAGTCCTCTATCATGGGGCATGATCAATAGATAATGGAAAAGATAGCTATCATAACAGCGAGAGGAGGTAGTAAAAGAATACCCCGCAAGAATATAAAACTGTTTGCAGGATATCCCATTATAAAATACAGTATTGAAGCAGCTATAGATTCCGGTTGCTTTGACGAGGTAATGGTATCCACTGATGATAAAGAGATAGCTGAAATAGCTGTGCAGTATGGAGCAAAAGTGCCCTTTTACAGATCAGAGGCGACTTCTAACGATTTTGCCACTACTGCGGATGTATTGATAGAAGTAATTGAGAAGTATAGAAAGTCAGGGATTTTTTTTGATACGGTCTGCTGCATCTATCCTACGGCACCTTTTGTGACAGCTGAAAAGTTCCGAAATGCAGTTACAATGTTTGAGGAAAAGAAAGCAGATTCTTTGATCCCGATCGTTCGTTTTAGCTTTCCGGTATTAAGGTCATTTAAACTGGAAAACGAAAAAATAGCGTTCAACTGGCCTGAATATGCACGCACACGTTCGCAAGACTTAGCACCAGCATTTCATGATGCAGGTCAATTTTATATAGTTAACACCAATGCCTTATTAAAAGAGCGCTCCCTGATAACCGGCAATACTGTTGGTTTTGAAATTCCCGAGTCAGAGTGCCAGGATATTGATAATGAAATGGACTGGCAGATAGCAACATTAAAATTTGAGTTGCTTAGCAAGAATGAAATTCATTAACCCACATTAATAAAGAATACACCCCCCCATTGGATAATAAATTTTTAAAGACCTTTTATCTTTTTGCCAGTACTCAATTCATCAGTACACTTTTATTTAGTTTAGGAGGGTTTCTTATCGCGAGGTTAATGGACCCGGTGGTATATGGAAGATTTAACGGGTTAGGAATATTTGTCGGCTATCTTTCTTTACTACCAATGGGTGTTATGAACGGGTTGGCGCGTGATCTTCCTTATGAAATGGGAAGAGGCAACATGGACCTCGTTTATGATTATGTAAAAACAAGCTGGATAACATCAATTATTATTGGATGCGGAGCGTTTTCAGTAGTATGCTATTTCCTGGTAAGAAGTATTATTTTAAAAGACTCTCTTGCAATATTTGCGTACGCATGTTACGCTGTTACAGCATTATTTCAGATAGCAAACAAAGTATTTCTCCCTATTTTATATAGAACGGCTAATGATTTTAAAAGACTTTCTGCGTTAATATTAATTCAATCAGCAGCAAGTCTCTTATTGGTTTCTATTGTATATACATCAAATTATAAGGGTCTTTCTATTCGATATATTGCAATGTATTTGCTGGAGTTTTTCCTGCTGTTTAGGTTTAAGTCCATACCTTTTAAAGGTAAGTTCAAATTGCCTGCTCTTAAACCATTATTTAAAACAGGGTTTCCAATATACGTTGTAGGACAGATTTCCCCACTATGGATAACTTTGCAATCATCGCTCATCTTTGCCTGGGGAGGTAGCAAGGCTTTTGGGTTATATACTATTGTTATAATGACCAATACCTTCCTTAGCCTCATACCTTTGTCTCTTAGCCAGATGATTTATCCGCAAATGTCTATAGCTTATGGAGAAGGATCATCTAAGATGGGTATAATCAAAATAGGAGTGCGCGCGGCTAAAAATGCTTTATTCCTAAGTATAATTTTCGGGGTGATAGCATGGTTTGCATTACCATATGTTCTTAAACTGGCACTCCCTAAATATGTTGGAGCAACGAGAGCAGCGCAGTTTGCTATTTTAGCGCCGTTGCTTACCAATGTAGGGGTTTTGAATAACTACTTTAATGTAGTTAAGAAGCAAATACCATACTTTTTTACAATCCTTACAGGTGTAATTTGCAGCCTGCTATTTCTATATATTTTTTATAGAGCTAAAGGGTTTCAACTGTACATATTCCCTATTGCAAATTTTTTGGGAATATTGATACAGTACACATGTGGCTTCATATATATGTACAAGGATGCCCGAAGAGATAAATAGATACAACGATTTAGCGGACTTTTATATAGCAGTAGAATTGGAACTGGATAATGTAAATCATTGTGGTGTTCCATTAGGGTCTTTACTTTCCAGGTATTTTACTCATTCTTTCAGAAAAAATGCTTTCAACTTCCAGGTAGAAAGTACTTTAAAAATTATTTATCAGATAGTAAGATATTTTCTCCTTTCTTTTTTTCCTGACAAGGAGAACAGGAAAGTATATAAACTGGCTGCCGAAAAAAAACCAAAATATATAATTGCGAAAATTGATAATAAGCAGGAAAGGGGAAACAGGTTATTTAGAGATCTATTGTATAAATGCAGTCCTCATATATTCTATACAACAAAAAATAATAATATTGATAGGAATATTAGCATACCTATCATTCAATATAGATGGGGCTATATTTCTTTTTGGCAAATCTTTACGATCATACCTAAATGTTTTAGGAGTACAAATGTTATCCATAGGAAACTAAAAACAAGATCTGATATTATTGTCCCCTATTTAGAGGCATTTCTAAATGTATTTTATACTACACTTCAACTAAACGCATGGAAACGTTTTTTTAAAAAATATAAACCCCAAGTAGTTTTAACGGACTATGACAGAATAAATCCTGAGGTGATCATGGCTGCGAAAAGATATGGCATAGCTACTGTAACATTAGTGCATGGCATAATCGATAAACGATATGGTTATTATCCGGTACTGGCAGATAATGTTTTTTGCTGGGGAGAGGAACAAAAAGATTATTTTCTTGCAAAAGGCATTGAGGAAAAACGAATAAAAATAACAGGGAATCCAATTGCAGAAAGCATTGCTAAGCTTTCACTGGAAGAAGTTTTATCTAAGTATAAAATTGATAGTTCTCAAGACTATAAATTTATAGGATTGGCGCTTAGTATGATAAATGCAGAGCAAAATTCAATTTTGATAAAAGGAGCTTTAGATGCACTTGGTGAAAAAGGTTTTCTGATTGTAAAATTGCATCCATCAGATAAACAGCAAGCGCTTTTTACTGAAAAATTTAAAGAATACAAAAATGTATTCTTTTCAGGATCTATATCATTTCAGGAATTTATTAGTGTCATTGAATGTTGCATTATGCAAAATTCAGGGATAGGAAATGAGTTGATAGTTTGTAATGTCCCGGTTTTATTTTTTAATAATGACGGATCGATGGTGTATTCGTCTTATTATCCTTTTTTTAAGGACTATTTTTATTGCAGTTCCGGGGAGATAAAAGATGAACTGGATATGTTGTTAAATTCAGCCGAATATTATCAAAATATGCAAAAAAGGCAGCGAAGCATACTTAAAGAAAACATCTTTTATAAAGTAAGCCAGGATGCTGCTGATGAAAACATTATGCAATTGGGGAAAATAGCGTAATAAAATCACGGTTATGATCCAAAAGATAAAGCACGTATTACAACTGTATATAAATAAGATAATTTCTTTTCCACAGAATTATAAATATAATAAACTTATATCCACAGGCAGGCTTAAGATTGGAATAGGTACTTATGGTGCGTTCGATGTGTATGAATACAAGGGCAGTGAAGCAAACATTTTTATAGGTAACTATACTTCTATTGCTCCAAAAGTTACAATGATAACAGGAGGCATGCATCCTATAAAAACTGTTTCTCAATTTCCGTTCAGAACAAAACTTGGCCTTCCGGGAGCCTATACTGATGGGAACCCATATACAAAAGGAGATATAATAATAGGATCTGACGTATGGATTTGTACAGATGTAACAGTATTGTCAGGTGTGAAAATTGGCGATGGTGCCATTATTTCTGCCGGCGCAATGGTAGCTAAAGATGTTCCTCCATTTGCAATTGCCACAGGCATACCGGCTAAGGTAGTGGGTTACAGGTTTGATAATGAAACAATTGACGCATTGTATAAAATAAAATGGTGGGAATGGCCACTTGAAAAAGTGAAGCAAAATGTAGAGCTTCTTACTAGTGAAAATATACAAGCGTTCATTGATCAGCACAGTAAGCAAGTTGTTTAATTATTCTAATAATTATTTAAGTTTTAGTAAACAGTTTTTACAGATAACTTTATAGAGAGCTAATTTTTAGGTATCGTGAAAAATACGTTTATGAAAAAGGTATTTTGTATTGCCATAATTCAGTTGTTGCTATGCAACAGTGTGGTATTTGCTACAAATTATTATGTATCGACTAATGGTAACAATAAGAATAGTGGACTTTCTTTAAGCCAGTCATGGGCAACTCTGGGCTGTGCACTGGTTAGCAGTCTGGCTGCATCACGGGGATATCAACCGGGTGATACATTGTTTGTAGCCCCAGGTACCTACAGTGAGTATCTTGATCTCGGACATCTTTCAAATATCGTTGTCATTGCGTATGACATGAATAACAGACCCATCATAAAACCTATTAACAGTCCAACACATGTGGTAAGAATTACAAATCAAAGCCATAATGCCGCTTTTATAGGATTTGTCATAGATGGCAGCTCAAGCCCTTTACCTGTAATATGTGGTATAAAAGTAACAGGACAAAATGTGCATGACATCTGGATTGCCGATTGCGAAATAAAAAATTGTATGGCAAGTGGTGTCATGCTTAGCGATTTAGCAAATCATATCACTTTTGATCATTTGGTAGTACATGATAATGGCGATGGAAAAGATGTGGGGAAGCATGGATTTTATATTGTTGCACCATATGTTACTGTACAATATTGCACGGTGTATCATCATGCCGGCGATGGTATTAAAATAGGTACTGACGACTGCAAAAATGAATCGAACTTTGATACTATCCGCGATAATATTTGCTATTCCAACAGTTATCATAATACCTCACCGAGGAGTGGTATTCTTGTGAGCTCAACAGACACTGGCACCATGGTATACAACAATATATCGTATGATAATAACGATGGGATCATAATAGAATTGCATGCCAATAACGTTAAAGTATACAACAATACATGTTATAACAATAAGGCGAACGGTATATATGTCCACCTTGATCCTTGTTCACTTAATCCTAAAGAATTGTTAGCTTCTGAACACGTGTCTATCAAAAATAATTTGTTGTATAAAAATAACAGCAATAGAATTTTTGGTGTGCCTTTAAATGGCTTTAGTATAGATTCTCTTTCAGCAAAAACTATTGATACAGGTAATAACTGGTTAAATAACGGTGACCCTAAGCTCGTCAACCCGGATGCTGGAGATTTTCATGTAGCTGCCCATAGTCCTCTTATAGATGCAGGGGAAAAGCTAAAGGGGGTAAATACTGATTTTGACAAGAAGCGCCGCCCCAAAAGTAGAAAGTACACGATTGGCGCTTTTGAAGGGCCGGAAGAATAATCAATAAGTTTATCAAATAGTTTTTCTTCATTTAGAAGTTCAATCGCCATAATATTTATATGCCTGATGTCTCGCGTCCTTTAATATCTGTGGTTATAGTATCATGGAATGTAAAGGAGCTATCCATAAACTGTGTAGATTCAATACTGAAATCTACAATATTGGATAAGATAGAAGTAGTAGTTGTGGATAATGCCTCATCTGATGGCACTGTTACGGCAATGAAGGATAAATTTGGGGCGTTACAAAACGTACAGATCTATGCGTCTACCATAAATCATGGCTTTGCAAAAGGTAATAATATAGGCTTTGAGCTTGCCAGGGGGCAATATACATTTATTTTAAATCCTGATACTCTGGTATTGCCAGATACTATAGAAAAACTATACCTCGCTTTAACAAGTGATAATAGCATTGGAATGACAGGGCCTAAATTGCTTTATGAGAATGGAACAGTTCAAAAAACCTGTGCAAGAAAATTGCCCGGTTTAAATGATACCATTTTGGCGGAATGTTTTAAAGTGCAAAGCTGGCCACGTTTTTTTTCAAACTATTTTGAATATAAAGTTAGGTTCCCGTACAACTATGCTAATAGCCAACTCGTTACGGCAATATCCGGTGCCGCGATGCTTATGAAAACAGAAGACCTAAAAGCGATTGGGATGTTTGACCCGGAATATCTTCACTGTGGTGAAGACATTGAATTATGTTGGAAAGTTTTACGGGCAGGCAAAAGAATAAGATATTGCGAAGAAGCTACTGTAATACATTTTGAGAGTCAGAGTAGTAAGAAGGTAGCTGTTAGGACACAAGTGAATGCACTAATTAGTATTGGGCGATATATAAAAAAGACCAAAGGAATACTCAGTTATTTAATTTATAGGTTTTCTATTCTTTTTGTAAAAGTTCCGGTTGAATCTCTAATCGTATTTTTGCTTTTTTTCCGAAATAGGTTTAAATCTACTGAGGATACAAAAAATCGGGGCTTAGTTATTTTAAAAATTATTAATTGGAAACCAATCTTAGCAAATAGGAATAAATAATAAATAGTACTACCAGAAAAATGGCTTCTTCAAAATTTCCAAATGTTTACAAGATAGTGATCGCTATTCCTTTTATTATGAGAATAATAGAGGAATCAATTTATCATGATCCAATATTTCTTGGGAAGGGATTTACTTTTTGGGGGTTCTTTATATTCTTATTTGGAACATTAATATATAATTATGGAAATTTAATAGTAAGCTTTAGAAATAGGCTTATTTATTCATTTGCAATTTTTCTTGGAGCTAGCTGCTTAATTGAATTTTTTCATACCAATAGTGTCTATAGAGAAGTAAGCACTACTTTTTTCATGTTTGCAGCCGTACCATTATATGCATCCTGGATACTTAAGAACAAGGAGAGCTTTAAATATATTATTATCAGCTTTCTTGCCTATGCATTTGTAAATGCGCTTAACATAATTATTAACGTATCTATATTTAAAATGTTGGCCGCGGGCAGCTCCGATTTGGCCAGGGAGAATGTAACTAAGGGTCTATGGTTTTATACCAATTTAAATGGTATAGCTTATATAGCTTCCATATCGACGGTAATATGCTTTACTGTAGCGAGAAACATTGAAAATATATCCCAGAAACGTTTGTTATATATCCTTTCCCTAATGTTTTTATACGTTACGGCTTTATCTTTATCGAGATCTGCTTATATAAACCTGGCTTTTATTTGTACAGTAATGTATATAAAGTATAGACCTAAGGTTAAGTTTCAATATATTATCCCTCTGGTTATAGTTGTTTTATTTATTAACATTGGCCCGGTTCAGAAGCTTACCAATTTGTTTTTCGGCAGGTTTGAAGAAATAAATATAAATCAAAAGGAAAATGTTGATTCCAGGGTTACTGTATATAGGCGAGTTTATAAATATCTGCCTGACATCTATCTTAACGGTGTAGGAGAAGGTAATTATTATGGAAAATGGGGTGAGAAATCTGATTTTGCCCGTTTAAGTTATGATGACGAAGGAAACCTTGCTGAAATAAAAGTTACCCCCACGCATAATTCGTTCACTCAGATACTGTTTTATTGGGGTATCTTACCCTTGGTCCTTTATATATTTTTGCTTGTCCGCCTGACGAAAATGTTGCCGCCCAAATACGATACCTCGTTAATGGCAAAGATCACTACTATGGTGTACTTCTCTACTATTTCTCTTATTATATTCAGTAACAACTTTAATTATAAGGATTTCACATTTGCGTATGGCTTGTTATTAGGCTTATATCTGAGACGGAGGTATAAACTGTCAAATTAAATTTATGTGTGGATTTTTTGGTGAAATAGCAACAAAGCCTTCAGAGGTAAACTTAGCTGAGTTACATAAAAGTATCTTTCACCGGGGCCCGGACGATTCCGGATCTGAAAAAGGTGAGCATTGGATGCTTGGTTTCAATAGGCTGAGTATAATAGATCTTAGCGAGAGTGGTCATCAGCCAATGTGGGATAGCTCACATAGATATGTTATTGTATTCAATGGTGAAATTTATAACTATAAAGAACTTAAAGAAACGTTTGTTAATGATGTCACTTTAAGAAGTAGTTCCGATACTGAAATATTATTGAGATTACTTATTGATAAAAAAGAAAGCGCGTTACAATATCTGAATGGCATGTTTTCTTTTGTCTTTATTGATACGGTCTCGGGAGATTTTATAGCTGCACGGGATAGGCTTGGAGTTAAACCATTCTATTATTTTTATAATAAAACAACGTTTCGTTTTGCATCAGAGCTTAAAGCCTTATTAAAATGGCCTGATGCTACCAGGGATATTAATCCTGAAGCATTGAATGAATATTTGTTCCTGAAATATATTAGCGGCGAAAAAACAATTTTTAAGGATTATTATAAATTAAAAGCTGCTCACTTTATAAAGGGTAACTTCAATGCTCCTGAACATCTTTCGATACAAAGGTATTGGGAAATGCCTGTTCATGAGGGCATGTCTGAAAAGAGCATTGGTGAATTAGAAGAAAGCTTTGAATCTATTTTTAGTAATGCAGTTAGTATACGTTTGAGGAGTGATGTGCCGGTTGGTATTTTTTTGTCAGGAGGTATTGATAGTAGTCTTGTTGGCGCATTTGCAAGCAAAACATCACACAGAGAACAGATTGCCGCCTTTACAGTAGGCTACAATGAAAAAAAATACGATGAATCTGGTGTTGCCCGGCAAACTGCAAAGCATCTTGGTATACGATCTGAAACAATTCTACTTGGTCCCTCACGATTATCAGATATTGATACATTAGTTGAGTATTATGATGAGCCTTTTGCAGATTCATCAGCATTGCCATCATATCATTTATGTAAAGCTGCGGCAGAACATGGAACTGTGTTTTTAACCGGTGACGGAGGAGATGAGAGTTTTGCAGGGTACAGGCGCTACATAAGAGCATTGAATAATGCTTCTATCCAAAATATTCCAGGGGTATTAAAAAGTTTATCAAAAACAGCTTCTTCGGTTTTTGCTAAATATAGCAATATAGCATACAAGCTGCGTAAAGTAGGAACAGACACTGAAACAAGTGTCGCCTTTATGGATGACTTGCCATACAATCCCATTTATGATTACGTGTATTCAGATGGAGTGATCGCAAACAGATCACAGTGGGTTAAGGATAAAATGGAACAGTACTGGCTGAAAAACGGTTTTCCCATTACAGCCAAACAACAATATTGGGACCTGGCCTTGTATCTGCCGGATGATATTTTAGTAAAAATGGACAGAGCCTCTATGGCTAATTCGATTGAAGTACGTTCTCCGTTTCTAGATTATAGGATTGTAGAATGGGCTGCTACAATACCTGGAAAATATCTTATTGATAATCAGAAAGGGAAAAAGCTTTTGCGCGATTTGTGTAATAAATATTTGCCATCTACTGTAACCAATGCACCTAAAAGCGGTTTTGGAGTTCCTCTTCACGATTGGTTTGCGGCAAAAGAAGGCAATGCATTTTTCAAGCAACGTATTACTGATCCATCGTTTGCTCTAAAAAACAATATAAAGGTTGATCATTTGTGCAAAATTGCAGATATGCACATGAATCAGCAATCACAGCGCAGGTTTGGTGAGTTTTTCTGGGCTATATTAATGTACGATGCGTGGTATAGAAAATATATGTATTAGTAATCCATAATTATCCTACAGCAGATAATATTTCTTTAAAAGAATTTATGCAGTTTAGAAAAATACTCATTACCGGAAACGCGGGATTTATAGGGATGCATGTGTTTATGAAGCTAAGTGAGAAAGGATATGAATTGACTGGCATAGACAACATAAACGATTATTACGATGTAAACCTTAAAATTAGCCGTCTTCGGGCTCAAGGTTTTCAAGGCGATATCAATAATGGGGAACCCATAAAAAGCACAATCAATAATAATTTATTTTATAAAGGAAATATTCAGGATAAGGAGTTAGTAAATAAAGTTTTTGAAGAGAACGATTTCGATTGTGTTATACATCTTGCTGCACAAGCAGGTGTACGTTATTCATTACAGAATCCTGATCAATATATACAGAGTAATATCTGTGGTTTCCAAAATATAGTGGAAGCCTGCCGTTCAAAACAGATAAAACACTTTATTTACGCTTCCAGTTCTTCAGTATATGGACTGAATACCAAAATGCCCTTTTCGGCCAATAATGGTGCAGATCACCCGGTTTCTTTATATGGCGCTACAAAAAAATCAAATGAATTAGTAGCACACGCATATGCTCATCTTTTCAGGATACCGACTACCGGCTTGCGATTTTTTACTGTCTATGGTCCTTTTGGAAGACCGGATATGGCTATTTTCAGTTTTACAAAAAATATCCTGGAAGGAAAATCTATAGATGTCTACAATTATGGGCGTATGAAACGTGATTTTACATACGTGGATGATATATGTGAAAGTGTGGAGCGTCTTATTCACAAACCACCACAGCCAGATGCTGATTTTAATTCAGATAATCCTGTACCTGCAAGAAGTTCGGCACCGTTCAGGATATTTAATATTGGCAATCATCACCCTGTTGATTTAGGAGAATTTATTTCAGCTATAGAAGATGCTATTGGTAAAAAAGCTATTATAAATTATAAACCTCTGCAAATGGGTGATGTGTTGGATACATTTGCTGATGTGCAGGATCTGCATGATTATATTGATTTTCAGCCCCACACGTCTATTAATGATGGAGTGAACAGGTTTGTAAAGTGGTACAAAGAATATTACAATATTGCTGATTAATCTACCTTAGGTAATAAGTCAAGTATGACTCTTTCAACTCCTTTACGCAGTGCATTATTTGTAGTAGTAATTCATTTTATTTTCGTTTTGGTCTCTACCATCCCGGGAATAAGAGGAATGGACTTACGGTCTTCCTTACAAATAAGCGACGAGGCTACATATGTTAATGATGCTAACAACATCGTTGCGCATGGAGCATTCAGCAGGGAAACGTCATCACCTTATTTATGGGAACCATACAGGACCCCTGGTCTCCCTTTAATAATTGCCTTGAGCTTATTTGTTACAAAAAGCCTTATACCGATACTATTTATCAATGTTCTTTTTGCAGGACTGGCAGCATTTTTTGGTATTAAATTGCTACAGCTATTAAATATGGAGCGATCTGTTCAGACATATTTTATAGTACTGCTGGCTATTTTGCCGAATGCGTTAGGTATGGATTGTTACATTCTTACCGACTCTATTTTTGCATACCTCAATATAATATGGTTGTTTTTTCTCTTGAAAGGGTTTTTGAAGAATGATTTCAGAAGCTTGTTGTATTCTTCCCTTGTATTAGCATTCGCACAACTTATAAAGCCTACCCTAAGCATTGCTTTTATAATTATACTTATTACAGCAGTTATTGTAAAATTCGAACACTTAAGGTCAATTAATTTTAAGCAATTAATAGTGGTGACCGGGTTGAGTTTTTTAGCCCCTTTATTCATGTCTTTCATGAATTATAATGCGCACCATGTTTTCTCCCCATCACTATTAGGGGAAGAGACGGAACGGGAGTATCTGATGGCCAGCTATATTTCAAAGAAGACAAAAATAGATTACCATACCATTCAGACGAATATAAGAGATGAAGACCGTCGCGATGCAGAAAAATTGATGGACAACTCTAAAAGCATTTACGGGAAATTGCATATTGTAAAGAAGCAAAAAGATGATTCGATGATGCACCATTATAGAATGGGTATATATATCACCGCGGCTTCCGAATTTTTTAAACAAATATTTTCGCCACAGGAGTTTGCCTTTAATGTATTCTCTCAGCATCCTCCTGCTATTGCTCGCCGTGTGGGATTTATAATCAATATATTATTACTGTTCCTGTTTGCGCTGGGATTGGTCCATTTCTATAAGTTCAATTTAATGAGATATGGAATACTGATATTGATAATAAGTAGCTTTTATCTTATCGCGGGCTCTTTGAGTGCGCAACAAGGTGCCAGGTTACGATTGCCGGCTGACATTATATCTTTGCCTGTTATGGCAGCAGGATTGAGTATATTGTTTAGAAAAAAAAGTGTTAAAAGTGCTGAAAATCTGGCATTCAATAATACAACACCATTGCATAGGTGATTTAAATGTAAAGAACGATTTATCTCACTGAATTATACTATCATCTTATACTTCATCAATGAATAAATTATCTATTGTAATCCCGGCTTATAACGAAGGCCCCACCATCCACAACATCCTGAATAAAATAAAGGCAGTAAAGCTTGTGGCAAATATGGAAAAGGAAGTTATAATCGTTAATGATTGCTCAAAAGACAATACGGAAGAAGCAATTTTGGCTTACCAGGCAACCAATTCTGATTTTCCGATAACCTATTTTAAGCATGATGTTAATCAGGGCAAGGGTGCTGCACTGCACACAGGCATAAGGATCGCCACCGGAGATTATGTTATTATTCAGGATGCAGATTTAGAATACGACCCTGAAGAATATAATTTATTATTGAAGCCTTTATTGGATGGCTTTGCAGATGTAGTGTATGGATCGCGCTTTATGGGTGGTAATCCACATCGCATATTGTTTTACTGGCATTCAATAGGTAACAGGTGGCTTACCAAAGCTTCAAACATGTTTACTAATCTGAACCTAACGGATATGGAAACCTGTTATAAAATATTTAAACGTGAAACAATCCAGGGCATTAAACTGGAAGAAAAACGATTTGGCTTTGAACCTGAAGTAACAGCTAAGGTTGCTAAAATTCCTAAGATCCGTATATACGAGGTCGGCATTTCCTATTATGGCCGTACTTACGAGGAGGGAAAGAAGATAGGGATGAAGGATGCATTTCGCGCATTATGGTGTATTTTGAAATACAACTTATTAAAAAAATAACAGCTCAATGTTAATAATGAGTATTGTGTAAGATTATAAAGCATTACACTCATTTTCTTAAATAATTACCATGGATGAAAAGAAAATAAAATTTGCAGTAATAGGTTGCGGTCATATTGGCAAGCGGCATGCAGAGATGATCACTCGCAATTCTGAAGCTGAATTGGTGGCTTTGGTAGATATAAAACCGAAAGAGGAATTGAAGATAGATCAGTACAAAGTGCCATTTTATAATTCTGTAGAAGAACTGCTTTCGGCCAGTATAGATATAGATGTGGTGTGCATTGCCACTCCCAACGGATATCATGCACAGCAGGCAATGCAGTGCATTGATGCAAAAAAGCATGTAGTGGTAGAAAAACCAATGACACTGAATAAGCTTGATGCGGAAAAATTGATCTATAAAGCATTGCATATGCACAAGCATGTGTTTGCCGTAATGCAGAACCGGTACTCCCCGCCATCTGTATGGATAAAAGAACTTATAAACTCAGGTAAGCTGGGCAAAATATACATGGTGCAGCTTAACTGCTACTGGAACAGGGATGGCAGGTATTATGTAAAAGATAGCTGGCATGGTGGTGAAGCGCTGGATGGAGGCACACTGTTTACCCAATTTTCGCATTTCATCGATATCATGTATTGGCTCTTTGGCGACATAAAGAATATACAAGCCAGGTTTGCCGATCATAATCACAAGGACACAACTGATTTTGAAGATAGTGGTTTCGTCAATTTTGACTTTGTTAATGGAGGAATAGGGAATTTATCTTATTCTACTTCTATCTGGGACAGGAACCTGGAAAGCAGTATGACTATTATTGCCGAGAGCGGAAGTGTGAAGATCGGCGGGCAGTATATGGATAAGGTTGAATATTGTCATGTCAAAGACTACGTAATGCCGGAATTGCAACCAACTAATCCCGGTAATGACTATGGTGCCTATAAAGGATCTGCAGCTAATCATCATTATATTATAGAAAATGTAGTGAACGTTTTAAAGGGCGAGACTACTATAACCACCAATGCATTGGAAGGGATGAAGGTAGTGGATATCATAGAACGTATATATCAGCTGAAGCCAAAGGATATAAAAGAAAATTCGAAAAAAGAACAATCCATAGAGCAGATCGCATAAGAAATGGAATTAAGCATTTTATACGTAGTAGGTGATTTAACGAATGGAGGACAAGAGAGGCAACTGTACTATTTAAGCACAGCATTAAACAGGAAGGGATATAAGGTTACTGTAGTTGTATGGAGTTTTAATGAAAAAGCCAAGTATGCTGCTTTGCTTGAAAATGAAGGAATAGAGCTGATACAATATAAGGAAGGCAGCTCTTATCAAAAGATTGCAAAGACACGAAACCTGATAAGAGAAAGAAAGTTTGATATTGTTCACTCTTTTACCTTCTACCTCAACTTTTATGTGTTCCTTTCGACTCTATTTACAAAATCAATAGGAATAGGGGGCATAAGGAACAGGCTGAAAATGTATAAAAAGAGCACGCCACGTCCTCTTTTTGCATTTTGCAGCATGTTGCCTGCCAGGATTATATCCAATAATTACAAGTATAATGAAGGTTATAAAATAAATCCTTTCTGGAGAAAGGTATTTGTGATCCCTAACGGTTTGGATGTCAACAAATTTACGCATGAGCAGTCTGCAGGAAATGAAGTGATACAGACTGTCTCACTTGCAAGACTATATCCTGAAAAAAGAATTGACTGGGTGATAGATGCAATATCAGAGTTGGTGAAAAAAGGATACAAGGTGCATCACCGCCATGCAGGTGCAGGGCCACAGCAGCAGGAGCTGCTGAAAAAAGTAGACGCGCTGAACTTGAAAGACCATTTTGTATTTACAGGAGAAGTGACTGATGTAAATGCTTTTATAGCATCGGGAGACTTTTTTATATTAACTTCTTATCATGAAGGCTGTCCGAATGTTGTTATGGAAGCGATGGCGTCTGGAAGGCCTGTGGTAAGTACAGATTGCGGTGACGTGAGTTACCTGATAGATAATGGCAATGATAGCATCATAGTACCTGTAGATAATTTTGAGGACTTGGTTACAGGAATGGAAAAGTTAATAAATGACAAATCATTGAGAGTTGCCATGGGCACAAAGGCAAGGGCATCCGCGGAAAAGAAATTCTCTATTGAGAAGTATGCCCAGCAGAATATTGATTACTACAACAGTATCTTATAGAAATATATGAACATCCGTAACGCTATTTCGACATTAGGAATTCCTACCCTTTTTCGGAAAGTGATATATAGAAACCATCTTCAAACAGCGCTATTCCATAGTGTACACAGGCAGAGGTATGGTGGTAAATACGATAAAGTACAGGTGGCCGATATTAGTAAGGATGAATTCAGGGAATGCATAAAGTGGCTGTCAAAAAGATTTCGTTTTCTTTCAGTATCAGATATATTAAAGGGCGATTCCAGAGGACTGATAATCACTATAGATGATGGTTTTCTGAACAACACGAACATCACCGATGTGTTAGAGGAGTTCAATGCACCGGTAGTGATATTTGTTTCTACTCAGCATATTGTTAGCGCTACCGACTGGTTATGGTTTATTAAAGATCGATACAAATTGATAGCTGATGAGGATGCTGATCCTGCTATTGTCAGCGATCTGTTCGATGGCTTGGGAGTACAAAAGCTGGTAGAGTTATCCAGGCATCCACTTATCGAGATCGGCTGCCACACAATTACGCATCCATATTTATCAAGGATATCACCCGAAGAACAGTACAAAGAGATTGTAGAGAGTAAACAATATCTTGAATCGATCGTCGGAAAAAAGGTCAGGGCCTTTTCTTACCCGTTGAACGATTATGATCTCAATGTCTACGAAATAGTCAGCAAGAATTTTGATTGTGCTTTTGCAGGATTTAAATGTCCGCTCGATATACCGGCGAAATATCAGATACCGCGCACCTATATTCATCATTCAAACCATCACTACTTAAATCTGAAATTTTCCGGCTTACACGTAAAGCCAATAAAGTTATGAACATAGTGATTTTCACTTCTACCTCTCGTTCGGTAGTAGGCAAGTATATTACTCACGAACTGAAAAAAGTGTTTCCGGATAGTAGCATAGTCGCCATCGACACCAGTGCCCTGCCTGCAAAAATGGAATATCTCAGGTTTCAGTTTAAGCGGTATAAAAAAAGGGGTATTAAAGGTTTTATAAATACACTTAAAGAAAGAAAGGACAAGGTGATTTGTCTTACAGATTGGAGGGCGCATTTCACAGAAGCTTTCGAAAAGCTAATAAATAATAATTCAATACCCGATTATACTCCGGATCATATTGTCTCTTCCACGAATGGGAAAAAAACTGAAGCACTTCTCAAAAAGCTGAAGCCGGATATTATTATACAAAATGGTGCAGGAGATTTGCTGAAGCCGAATATATTTAATATCCCTTCCATTATGTCAGTTAATATGCACCACGGCGTTGCGCCAAAGCTTAGAGGTGCCAGCTCCATATTTTGGGGTGTGTATTATGGTCGCAAAGATTGGGTAGGGGTCACAGTTCACAAAATCGACGCCGGGATTGACACGGGGCCTGTTTTGAAACGTGCTGAAGTTGCTTTTGAATATGGTGAGCATCCGGCTAAATTATTCGCAGAAGCTACAATAACGGGTACCCGGTTACTACTGGAAGCGCTTCACGATATCGAAAAAAACAACAATAACATATCTTTTCTTCCTACCAAAAATGAAGAGAGTAAATACAAAAGCTTTTACAAACCGAAACATTATTTCGCCCTGCAGAAAAACAACTGGCATCCTGTTAAATAATAACCAGAGTAATTTTACAACATTAAAAAATAATTTATGTGCGGAATCGCCGGTATCATCGGAAGACAGTACGGAGTAAAGGATAAATCAGTGTTTATAGACAGGGTGTCCGATATTTTACATCATCGTGGTCCGGACGCAAAAGGGTGTTTTGAAGATGAAGACGCTATTCTTATACATCGTCGCCTGAAGATCATAGATCTTTCTGAGAGAGCTGCCCAACCGATGTATAGTGACGATAACAGGTATGTGATCGTTTTTAATGGGGAGATATACAACTACCAGCACCTGAAGAATGAATTGATAAAGGCTGGTTATAGCTTTAGTACCTCTTCAGATACAGAAGTATTGCTTAAATATTATCTCCATAAAGGTGCTGATGGCTTAAAGGACCTGGTAGGGATATTTGCTTTTGTTGTTTGGGACAGGGAAGAACGGAAGTTGTTTGCTGCCCGCGACCAGGTAGGAGTAAAGCCTTTTTATTACGCTTTCGATAATGCCTTCTTTTATTTTGGATCAGAGATGAAAGCAGTTTTGGCAGCCGGTTGGCCAGCATCGATGGACAAAGAAAAAGTGTATGAATCTCTGCATTTTGGTGCAGTTGCAGGAGAGAGCACTTTATTCGAAGGGATAAAAAGACTATTGCCTGGTTGTTATTTGGTGATGGAAAAAGGGAAAGCCCCTCGTATTGACAAGTATTATAGTACCTATCAAATTTCTAAGGAACCGATCAGCCAACAGGATGCAGTAACAAAAGCAAGAGCTTTACTGGATAATGCTGTGAATATACAGATGATAAGCGATGTGCCTGTAGGTACTATGTGTAGTGGCGGCTTGGACTCTAGCGCTCTTACTGCCTTGAGTGCCCGGTTGACCAGCAGGATAAGCAGCTACTGTATCACTATTCCATATGAAGGGTATGATGAATCGCAATATGGGAGAGATGTAAGTGAGTATGTCAACAGCAATCATCACGAGCTTATCTTTGATCTGGATGAAGCAGGTAAATTGCTGAATACATTAATATGGCTGCACGATGAACCACTTCGTCATCCTAACTCGGTTCCAATATTCCAGATATCAAGGTTGGCAAAAGAAGAGGTAACGGTTTTGCTGAGCGGCGAAGGATCTGATGAAATTTTTGGAGGCTATGGAGTTTACTTCAATGTACAAAGAGCTTTAAAGTTGCAGCGGTTGCCTCGACCTGCCCTCAGGCTAATGCTGGCATACGCTCATAGTAAGAACCGCCCTGGGCAGCCTATTCTGGGCGCTATGCAGAAGGATTTGAAGGATGTGCTCATATACTTGCGTTCTACAGCAGATCGTAATGTGATGCGAAAACTATTCCGCAATAGATCTTACGACATATCCGACCGTTATCAACTGGCACAGGATGCTATTACTGCAGCAGCAGGAGATCATATAAATGGCATGATGTATTATGATCAGCAGACCCACCTGCAGACATTGCTCGATCGCCAGGATAAAATGTGTATGGGTAATTCTATTGAAGGCAGGGTACCGATCCTGGATGTTAATTTATTTGATTTCATTAATTCGATCCCCAGCCACTACAAAACTGAAAGAGGTAATACTAAAAAGTTACTTCGGATGGTTATGGAAGGCAAACTGCCTGAACATATATTGTATCGCCCTAAATATCCATTTGGTGTCCCTCTGGAGCGGTACTTTATAGAATCGAAAAATAATCGTGCTACTGTGGATAATATGGTAAAACAAAGTGAATTGGTAAAGCAGCAAATTATAGATCCTGTTACATTAAATCGTTTGATAAACGGTTATCTAAAAGGTGAGGAAATGTATTCAGATCTGATTTGGAATTTTATCAATCTTGAATTGTGGTACAGGATATATATATCAAAAGAAATGCAGCCAGATAAAATGCAGCTACCGGCCTACATGCAGCTTACTGTTAACTAAATTAATTAATGACTATGAGAGTTTTCTTAACGAAGAATGTCTTTTTTCCTCTTGCTGATATTACGAGAAACAGGAAGGTCACACATAATTTTAGAGAGTTATTAAAATCACAATGGTATAGTCTGGATCAATTATATGCAATACAAAATGACAGGCTGAAGTATATCATTAAACATTCGTACGATAAAGTTCCATTTTATAAAGAACGAATAGATAAATTCGGATTCGATCTCAATGCAAGTAACTATCTCGAAGAATTAAAAAAGCTTCCCGTTTTAGAAAGAACTGAAGTGAGAAATGCATTTAACAATAAATCAATTTTCGCTGCTAATTTCAGTGATTATAAAACTAAAGAGTCTAAAACAAGCGGTTCTTCTACAGGCGAGCCCTTGTCAACAATGGAAGACAGTCTCACCGGAGATTTGGGAAGGGCTTCATTTTACAGGGCATTCAATTGGGCGGATTGGCATCTTGGCGAACGTGCTATAAAATTATGGGGTAGCAGAGGCAGTGTTTCCCGCGCAGGAAAACTTGCTAACAAGGTTATCAATTGGGAAACATACAATGCTTTCTCAATGGATAAGACCTTGTATTACGGAATATATAACCTGATAAAGAGCGGGAAATTAAAGCATATCTATTCATATGTTTCGGCGCTGCTGCAATTTGTTGACTTCCTTGACCGGGAGGGGTTGGAAGTACCTCCTACTATAAAATCGATAATGACGTCGGCTGAAGTGCTGACAGAAGATGCAAGAAAAAGAATACAGGATAAATTTAAGACTAAGGTATTTAATGGATATGCTTGTGGTGAAGTGAATGGCATAGCTTATGAATGTGAATGCCAGGATGGACTGCACATTTCCATGGAAAGATGTATTGTTGAAATAGTTGATGATAATGGTAATCTATTACCCAATGGACAATATGGTAGAATAGCTGTTACAGATTTCTTTAACCACGCCATGCCACTAATAAGATATATAGATGGAGACGTGAGCGCAATCATGGACGGAACTTGCAAATGCGGGCGGAATTTGATTAGACTGAAAGAAATTGTAGGAAGGACTTCTGATGTAATTGACGCAATAAATGGAAAAGAGGTGCACAGTACTTTTTTTCATGTGATCCTGGTTCCGAGACTGGATTGGCAATTAAAATATGGATTGAAAAAATATCAGTTTGTCCAGGAGTCAAAAGATACACTTAAAGTGATAATGGAATTTAATGATGTTCCACCATCGGAAGAAGTTGAAAAAATGGAAACAATCATTACTAACCAGATGGGTCCTATGAAAATAATTTTTTCAGCAAACAACAACGACTTTGAATATTCAAATTCCGGAAAGTATAGATGGACACTTAATAAAACCCGTGGTCGAAAATGAAGATTTTGATGGTTCTTGTTGGCGAGCCGCTTTTTAAAGATCCGCCTAAAGACGAGGAATTTTATTTGTATCGCAGGAGCCTCCACGATGGGGAATTTTATTATTTTTTGAAACACGCCATTGTCAATTCAGATTCCCAGATGCAAAGCCTGCTGGCAGCGGGTGTTGATTTGACATATGGTTATATAACGAATACCAAGAACCCCAAACGGCTTTTAAAGCTGGCAAGGCAAATAAAAAGAATTGTAAGGGAAGAAGGGGTGGATATTGTGCATGTAATGTGGGGAAATGCTTTGGGCCTTACAACTGCTTTGGCAAGTTCTGTGCCAACTGTACTTTCACTATGCGGTTCAGATTTGTTGGGAAATTATAACTCGAAGCTAAAAAAGACTCTTAAAGGTCGGATAGCAGGGTTCTTATCTCAATTTGCGGCTTTATTTTCTAAAAATGTGATCACAAAGAGCCAGCACATGAAAAGCAGGCTTTGGGCGCCAAGCAAGAATAAAACATTTGTTCTTCCTAATGGTATTAATCTATCAAAATTTTACACAATTGATAAAGTTGAAGCAAGAAAAAAAATAGGCTGGGAGCAAAATAAACCGATCGTAATATTCTTTTATACTCCGGGCCAGTTTGTGAAAAATGAGCCATTGGCTCTAAAAACTTTTGATAAATTAAAAGAACAACTACCCGATTGCGAGCTTAAAATACTCACTAAGATCCCTCACGAACAGCTTGTTTATTATTATAATGCTGCAGATGTAATGCTGCTTGTCTCCAAGCATGAAGGTTCAAATAATTCTTTAAAAGAAGCACTTGCATGCAACTTACCCATTGTATCAACGCCTTGTGGAGATGCCCCGGAAAGATTAGAGAACGTGAAAAATTGTTACATATCTAAAGGCTGGGATCCGGAAGAGTTAGCAGGATTACTATTACAAGCATTAAAGAAGAATGAGCGAAGTAATGGTCGTGATCGTGCACAGAGTATCAGCAATACAGAAATACAAAAAAGGCTGGTAGAAATTTATCAGCAATTAGAAAAAAATGGTTTGCATAATTGATTATGGCCTGGGAAATTTAGGATCCCTTCAGAATATGCTGAAACGCATAGATAGCTCTGTAATTATCTCTTCAGCAAAAGATGATATTGCGAAGGCTGATAAGTTAATTTTACCCGGTGTTGGAACTTTCGATACCGGCGTTACAAATCTTAATTCACTTGGGCTGATTGAAATATTGAATGATGAAGTATTAGAAAAGAAGAAAAAGATTTTAGGCATTTGCCTCGGTGCGCAGTTGATGCTCAATAGTAGTGAGGAAGGTAATGAGAAGGGGTTGAGCTGGGTGGATGGGAAAGTGATAAGATTTAACTCATCTACCGGCATAAAAATACCTCATATGGGCTGGAACGATCTGCAGGATAATAAATCCGAATTGTTTAATAATATGCCCGAATCACCTGCGCGGTTTTATTTTGTCCACTCGTATCATTTTTTATTTGAAAATCAGGACTATAGCACAAGCACGGTTATGTACGGCCACAAGTTTTCGGCTTCATTTAATCGTGATAATATTTTTGGGGTACAGTTCCATCCTGAAAAAAGCCACCAGTTTGGCCTTAACCTGTTAAAGAATTTTATAGCATTGTAATGAATAGAGCGCGCGTGATCCCCGTTTTATTATTGCAAAAAAACGGCCTTTATAAAACTATTAAATTCGATCATCCAAAATACATAGGTGACCCGCTAAATGCTTTAAAGATCTTTAATGAGAAGCAATGTGATGAGATAATAGTTCTTGATATCCTGGCTTCAAAGCAAGGATTGCCGATCAACTACAAGCTTATTGGGGAAATGGCTACCGAATGCTTTATGCCTCTTGCGTATGGTGGTGGCATAAATACATTAAGTGAAATTGAGACGGTATTAAAGTTAGGAGTTGAAAAGGTTATTTTAAACAGCATATTGATAAAAGATCCGGCCTTCACCATGGAAGCGGTAAAACAATTTGGCAGCTCTACATTGGTTGCATCTGTCGATGTTAAAAAGAACATGTTTGGAAAGCTACATGTTTTTAGCCATAGCGGAATTAAGGTAAAAAACAGCGAGCCTATAAAATTTATGAAAGAGCTGGAAGAAGCTGGTATTGGTGAAATAATGCTGAACAATGTTGATCTGGATGGAACAATGATGGGATATGATTATGGTCTTGCCAGCAAAGCAACAGAAGAGGTTGGAGTGCCTGTGATTATTTGTGGAGGTTGTGGCAGTATTGATGATATGCGGAAATTATTTCAATCTACTCATGCGTCTGCTGCGGCAGCTGGTAGCTTATTTGTGTATCATGGTAAGCATAAGGCAGTATTAATTAATTATCCATCACCTTCGGACATAGGACAATTGAAAGTTTTAAAATAAAAACTATCCTGTATAGTAAACAGATAATATGACTGTTAAGGTTTCACCATACACTATTGATGATATTGAAATGCTTGTGCCCATTCATATGAGCGCCTTCAAAGGATATATGAATTCAAGCATGGGAAAAAATTATGTGCGCAAATTTCTGCAATGGTTTCTTACCTATCCCAATGCTATTACACTAAAAGCTGAAATGGAGGGCCAGATATGTGGCTACGTTGTAGGTGCGCCACTAAATTATGGCAGTGCCATGAATCGGGATTTATTTAAAACGGGTGTCATAGGTATTTTAACCCATCCAGGCATAATGATACATGAAAACTTTATCAAAGCTGTAAAAGCAAAATTTAAAATGTTGATAGGGAAAAAGCCTGCTAAAGTAACTATCAATAATCCCGAGGGTAATGGTATATCTTTAATAAGCATTGCGGTCAGTCCAAAGTTTTCAGGTAATGGTGTAGGGAAGGAAATTATGAAATCTTTTGAAAAAAGTGCCGCTTTAAATATGGATTACATGAGGCTTTCTGTATATGATTACAACACCAGGGCTCGTGCTGTTTATGAAAAATCAGGTTGGACTCCGAGACAACAAGTAGACAAAACAGTTTACTACTATAAAGATATAAGCAACTCGTAAGTAGTCTTTATAAAAAACTGATTTGGATATTTTTGTTGCTCACTTACAATAATAAATTCAAAAAGAAGTATGAACATACAATTTAAAAAGGCACTTATTCTCGCTCCTCATACAGACGATGGAGAGTTTGGTTGTGGAGGCACTATAAACCGACTAATAGAAAATGGATGTGATGTTTATTATGCAGCATTCTCTGCCTGCCAGCAATCGGTATTGCCTGAGTTTCCTTCTGATATTTTGATAACAGAAGTAAAAGCTGCTACCAAAATGTTGGGTATAAAGCCCGAAAATTTATTTCTTTTTGATTACGATGTACGGACATTCAATTATCGCAGGCAGGATATTCTTGATGATATTCTTAAGTTAAAAAAACAGATCAATCCGGATCTTGTATTGATGCCTTCTGTTAATGATATTCACCAGGATCATTTTACAATTGCAAATGAAGGAGTAAGGGCATTTAAATGGAGTACTATCTTGTGTTATGAGCTGCCCTGGAATAATTTTAATTTCAATACCAGCTGCTTTATTTCACTTGAGGAAAAGCATGTACAGGCAAAGCTTCATGCATTATCGGAGTATAAATCACAAATGCATCGCCCTTATTCTAATGAAGAATTTATAAAAGGCATGGCCAAAATGAGGGGAGTTCAATCAGGTAATAATTTTGCTGAAACTTTTGAAATCATTAGGTTAAACATCAGATAATGATCAGCATTAAAAAAATATTGAACGATATAGATTATTTGGAGTACGTAGGAGATACCGATGCTTCTGTAAAGGCTCCTGTTCAGCTTGATGTTAATAATAGCGATCCCACACTATTAATGTGGGTTAATAATAAAAATATTCATCTGCTCCATGAGGTTGGAATGGGCATCATAATTTGCGATGATACTTTCAAAGATTTTAAGAACACTTGCAATTATATAATAACCAAAACCCCGCGTTTGCTTTTTAAGCAAATACTGGAGCTCTTCTTTTTACCAAAGCCTCGAACAGGTGTGGCAGAGAGTGCTAAAATTGCACAGGGCGTATCTATAGGTAAAGATGTATTTATCGGTGAGCATGTAGTTGTCGAGGAGGGATGCAGTATTGGTGATAATACGTCTATTTATCATAATACAGTAATACTAGCTAATACTCAGATTGGCAATAATGTAAAAATAGGTTCAAATAATACGATAGGTGGTGTTGGGTTTGGATATGAGAAAGATGTAGATAGTGAATATAGCCTGATACCACATCTAGGTAACGTGGTGATAAAAGACCAGGTAGAAATAGGAAACAACACATGCATCGATCGTGCTGTTTTAGGTAGCACAATAATTCATAAGAATGCCAAGATCGATAATCTTGTACATATTGCACATGGTGTGGAAATAGGAGATAACAGCCTGATAATAGCAAATGCTATGATTGGTGGCAGCACTATTATTGGTAACAACGTTTGGTTCGCTCCTTCGGCATCAGTGCTTAATAAAAAACATATTGCGGACGATGCCGTGATAGGTATGGCTGCAGTAGTAGTAAAAGATGTTCAAAAAGGTGAAACTATAGTCGGTAATCCTGGCAAGCCATTGAATAAGAAATGATACAAGATAAGACTGAACAAACATCTGTTTCTATAGTCATTCCCTGTAGAAACGAGATAAAACATATTGGTGAGTGTATAGACGCTGTGTTGAATCAGGAGGACAAAAATATACTTGATATTGAAGTCATCATAGTTGATGCAGATAGTACAGATGGCAGTGTCGATTTTATTAAAAGTAATTATGGCGATAGAGTAAAAGTGATCCGTAATGAAAAGATATTCACGCCTTTCGCTTTTAATAAAGGCATAAGAAATTCTGCTGGTGAATATGTAATAATTGTAGGGCCAAGAAACATTATGTCCTCAAATTATATATTATCCTGTCTTGCCGTATTAAAAAAAGATCCGCAGATAGCCTGTGTTGGTGGTTACACAATAAACATGTATAGTAACAATACTTCAGAAAGCATAGCGCTGGCTATGAATTCAAAGATTGGTGTTGGGTTTTCAAATTTCAGAACTGTAAAAGAATCCGGCTATGTAGATACTGTGGGCACGCCGATGTTCAGAAGAGAGATTTTTGATAAAATAGGATATTTTGATGAAAGGCTTGTACGCAATCAGGACGATGATTTCAGCTTTCGCCTGATAAATGCAGGTTACAAGATATGGCTGAATGCAGATGCTCACATGAAGTACTATGTGAGAACATCTTTTAAAAATCTTACAAAGCAATATTTTCAATACGGCTACTGGAAAATTTTCGTAAACAAAAAGCACAAGACCATAACAACTTCACGCCAGGTTATTCCGGCATTGTTTGTCTTGTTCGTTGCTCTTGGTTATTTTGTTTTGTATTTGTTGCATTTAGGCTTTTTATACAAATGGATACTGCTATTTTATCTGATTGTCGTTGTCTTTTCTTCTTTCGCAATTGGTAAGAAGATAAGCAGGGTTCCCACAATTGTTTACTCTATTGTATTATTACATTTTTCTTATGGGTTGGGATATCTTAATGGTATTCTGGACTTTTTTATATTGAATAAAAAACCCGCTGAAAAAGCAACTGCATTAAGCAGGTAACAAAATCATAGTAAACTTATTATTAGCATGAACATCCCATTTTCTCCACCTTACATTGATAAGGAAATTGAAGACGAAGTTTTAGATAGTCTCCGTAGTGGTTGGATCACCACAGGTCCTAAAGTGAGAGATCTCGAATTATTATCAGCAAAGATTTCAGAAGTGCAGCGGGCAGTTTGTGTTAATTCATGGACTTCCGGCGCTGCTTTAGTATTAAAGTGGCTGGGCATTGGCCCCGGCGATGAAGTGATTGTGCCTGCATATACATATTCGGCTACAGCGCTTACCGTGTTGCACGCCGGAGCCAAACCCGTTATGGTTGATGTGCTGGAAGACTTTACCATCGATCCCGAACAGATAAAAAAAGCAATTACACCGGCTACAAAAGCTGTTATGGCTGTTGATATTGCCGGATGGCCATGCAATTATTCTGCTATAAGAAATATTCTTTCTTCCGATGAAGTTAAAAAAAGCTTTATTGCCAATAGTGAGATCCAGAAGCAATTCGGTCGCCCTGCTTTGATTGCGGATGCTGCCCATTCTCTAGGCGCTTTATATGGCAATAGATCCGCTGCCATAGCTTCCGATATTACTATATTCTCTCTGCATGCTGTAAAGAATGTTACAACAGCAGAGGGTGGTGTAATATGTCTTAATCTTCCAGCCCCTTTCGATAATGAGGAAGTATACAAATGGATGAAGCTGAATTCACTAAACGGCCAGACAAAAGATGCATTCACGAAAAATCAGGGTGGTGGCTGGAGATATGATATCGTTTCTCAAGGTTTAAAGATCAATATGCCTGATGTATGTGCTGCAATAGGATTAGCGCAGCTTAAGAAATATCCGGGATTATTATTGCCAGAGCGCGAACGTGTTTTTGATCATTATGCTGCTTTTTTTAGCAAAAAAGACTGGGCTGTTATTCCACCGTCAAAAGAAGATGGACGAAAATCATCATTTCATCTTTTCCCTCTTCGCATTAAGAATATAACAGAGGAACAACGTGATACTATCATCCAGAAAATGACAGATGCCGGCGTAGCCACTAATGTTCACTTTATTCCAATGCCTATGCTGTCATTATTCAAAAACCTCGGATACAAAATCGAAGATTTTCCCCAGGCATATAAGAACTATGCGCATGAAATTTCATTACCAATATACCCGCAGCTCACCAATGAGCAATGCAATTATATAGAAGAACAGATTGAGAAAGCATATCTTGAAGTAATATAACTATGACAAGGCTTTTTGACCTGACATTTTCTTTAATAGGCCTCATTATTCTAAGTCCCTTTTTCCTGATAATTGCCATCTGGATCAAGCTGACATCCAAAGGGCCTATATTGTATAGGCAGAAGCGTATCGGGAAAAATGGTAAAGAATTCCGATTGCTAAAGTTTCGTTCTATGTATGCTGATGCCGATAAGCGTGGGTTGCTTACTGTTGGTGGAAAGGATCCGCGAATTACACCGAGTGGATTGTATATAAGAAAATATAAGCTGGATGAGCTTCCGCAACTGTGGAACGTGTTGATTGGCCAGATGAGCATTGTAGGTCCACGCCCTGAAGTGAAAAAATATGTGGACTTATATGATGAAGAGCAGAAGAAAATATTACATGTAAGACCGGGAATTACAGATCTTGCTTCAATAAAATATAAAAACGAAAATGAGATACTGGAAGCACAACCTGAACCAGAACGTTACTACATAGAACATTTGTTGCCTGAAAAAATAAAATTGAACAAGAAATTTATTGAAGCTCCTACTGTAAACAATTATTTCAAGATCATTTTCCTTACTGTCAAAAACGTATTTATATCTAAAGAAGATATAAACGCAGATTTGCTCAATTAACGATCTCATTTATTTTTTGTCTCAAACAAAATAGCCTGCTCATTGAGCAGGCTATTTTGTTTTATTGAATCAGGATATTTATTTATCCATCAATTTTATATCAAGCTTTTCATATACCGAGTTGTTGCTAATAAACTCGGGTACCAATTCTTTCATCTGGCCTACTGTTTCAAGTGTATAATGTTGCTGCGCGCAGGCTATTAGCTTATTTATTTTATCTTTCACAGTCAGGAAATTGTATTCTCTCACCCGTGCGATCATTATTTTATCATGATAGGTAGGTAGTGTATTTTCAGAATCATTCAGCAGCTCTTCATATAGCTTTTCTCCTGGTCTTAGCCCTGTGTATACTATCTCAATATCTACTCCCGGTTCTTTACCTACAAGCCGTATCATTTTCTTTGCCAGGTCAACAATTTTCACAGGCTCACCCATATCGAATACAAATATTTCACCACCCTGTCCCATTACACCAGCTTCAATTACCAGCCTACAGGCTTCAGGTATGGTCATAAAGTAGCGGGTTATCTCAGGATGCGTCACGGTAATCGGGCCACCTTTTTGTAGCTGCTGTTTAAATCGCGGTATCACAGATCCGTTAGATCCCAATACATTTCCAAATCGGGTAGTTACGAATTTTGTTGGGTGGGTAGCCTGTAGATTATCAAGGTGTTTTAGCAGGTATTTGTAATAACTCTGAATAAATATCTCAGCTATCCGTTTAGAGGCACCCATTATATTGGTAGGGTTAACGGCTTTGTCTGTCGAGATCATCACAAATTTTTCTACACCGTTTGTAACAGAAAGCTCCGATAATATTTTAGTACCTAATACATTATTTATAACTGCCACCGAAGGGTGATCCTCCATTATCGGCACATGCTTATAGGCTGCTGCATGGAATACCACATCCGGATTATATATTTCAAACAGATGCTCCATGCGCACTTTATCACATATATCTCCTATATAGCACTTAATGTTTGCGTTTTTATAAGTTTCTCGAATCTCAAGACTCAGTTCATGCATTGGTGTTTCCGCCTTATCGCATAATATTATGATCGAAGGGCGATAAGCGATCAATTGTCTTACAAGCTCACTACCAATAGAACCTGCAGCACCTGTCACTAATATTTTTTTGCCTTTCAGCTCGAAGTGTATTTGTTCGTTGTTTATTTTAATTACTTCTCTTTCCAGTAAGTCTTCAATGTTTACATCCTTCAGTTGGTCGGTATGTAGCTTAC
>DATNFP010000194.1:0-10044 GCA_035606335.1 Flavipsychrobacter sp.
AAGACAATTTGTTAAAAGAGCAATCATTTCTTTATTGCTATTGTTTACATTATCAAATGTATATGCTGGAGACAAGTGGGAATTAAAAAAAGATGAGGACGGTATAAAAGTATATACAGCCAACACCCCCGGTTCAAATTTAAAAGCAATAAGGGCCGAATTTATCACAAAAGGAACCCCGGCTAAGTTGGCAGCAATATTACTAAATGTTAATTCTCAAAAAGACTGGGTATATAGTACCAAATCTGCTGCCATAGTGAAGCGGATCAGTGAAAATGAAATAATCTATTATTCAGAAAAAAGTATGCCCTGGCCTGTAAGTAACAGGGACGTTGTAATGGATCTTAAAATTAGCCAGGATAAGGTTTCGGGGTATATGACGGTAAACATATCTTCAGTTAACAATCTAGTGGCCGTCAAAAAAAATATTGTCAGGGTGCCTTCATCCAATGCCACATGGAAAGTAACACCTATTAATAATAGTACAATGAAAATAGAGTATGAAGGGCAGGCAGATCCTGGTGGCTCTATACCTGCCTGGATAACCAATATGTTTATAAGTAAGGGAGCGCTTGAAACTTTCAGAAAGCTGAAAGTAATCTTAGAAAAGCAGTAAGCAAATATGTTTCACAATAAATGAGGCATAGATTTCTATGCCTCATTTTGATACTGTGGACTTTTTTTATCCTAACTTTCTTTCCTGGTGGGCTGTCCCACCTTCAATTTCTTCAGATCACCATCCGCGAACATCAGTCACGGCGTTAAGATTCTTCTTTCGAACTTTGACCAATCAAAAAATTGGTTTAGAAATTAGATGTTCATTTTTTACCTATTTTGTTTTTAACAATACAAGCTGGCCGGTGTGATAATCCAGGTGGTTTGTTCTTCCGATTACAACATTTAATTTATTACGGTGAGGCTCTTTTGCAAAATCTTCTTCGGAAACTGAGTTATGTTTTTGAAACCAATCGTCTGGCTGCATCTTGGCAAATTGATTAGCCAGCTCTTTTTTTACATTGGTCCATTCTTGGCGCAATTCATTTACCGGTGGTAAATCATGTATGTCTTTATCGGATGTTTGAATAAAAGTTTTGGACAAATGTGGCGCTATTTCGTTTCCAAAGCCGAGTAAAGGAAGCATGGCATTGTTTACAGCTGTCAGATGCCCTAAAAGATAAGCGCCTCTGTTTCTGCCTGGAGCTACTTCTTTAAGCAATTGCTCATCAGATAATTCGGAAAGCAGTTTATCTAACTGATTTATTCTTGCATTCCACGCATTCATTACCATTACCACAAATGTTTCTTGTTTGTTAGGTGTCATTTTATATGCTTTTTTTGGATTATTGTAAACTATATAGCACAAAAGTATTGGCTAAATACCACTTGGTTGGGGTGTAATATGGACTTTCTGGTGGGTTGATTTGGACAATAGTAAATTCCTATCTTTGGCAAAAAGATCAATGAAACATCTTTCTATTATAGTCCCTGCGGGACAAGGAAATTTAAGTACTATAGCCTGTATGGCCGGTGCTTACGAAGTATTTATGACGGCAAATATGTATAGGAAGCAAACCGGCAAAAAAGAATTGTTTACGATTGACCTGGTAGGCATTTCAAAAAAAGTGGATTTTTTTGGTGGCTTGTTTACGGTAAAGCCTCAAATCCATATTTCGGCCATCCCTAATACTAATCTCATCATCATTCCTTCATTGGCACACGATCATCAAAAAGTCGTGAAAGGAAACAAATTACTGATCGATTGGATTAGGGAGCAATATAAGAGCGGTGCTGAAATAGCGAGTATGTGCTCTGGCGCCTTTATGCTTGCCTCATCTGGTTTACTTGATGGGAAAAATTGCTCTACACATTGGGCGCATGCCGATACTTTCAGGAGTTTGTTCCCAAAAGTGAATTTACAGGCGGATCAGTTGATCACTGATGAAAACGGTATCTACACAAATGGAGGCGCCTATTCTTTTCTAAACCTGCTGATCTATCTGGTGGAGAAACATTACGACAGGCAAACAGCTATTTATTGCTCCAAAATATTTCAGATCGAAATGGATAGGAATAGCCAGTCTCCATTTACCATATTTACAGGCCAGAAACTGCATAGCGATGAAATGGTGAAAAAAGCCCAGGCTTATATTGAAAGTAAACTGGATGAAAAAATATCTATGGAACATTTATCCTCCAGGTTTGCTGTAGGTAGACGAAACTTTGATAGAAGGTTTATAAAAGCTACAGGGAACACGCCTGTTGAATATTCACAAAGAGTGAAAATTGAATCGGCAAAAAAAGCATTGGAAACCAGTCGCAAGACAGTTAATGAAGTAATGTATCAAGTGGGCTATTCTGATGTAAAGGCCTTTCGAGAAGTGTTTAGAAAGATCACAGGTGTATCTCCATTGGAATACAGGAACAAGTATAACAAAGAAGCAATGGCATAACTTATTTCATGATCATGAATAGCAGCTGCTACCTATATTTATTAGCATAATCACCTAGGGACATGCCCACATATTTTCTAAAAACATTACGGAAGGCATCTACATCCAGGTAACCAACCTCGTAAACGATCTCATTGATTGTTTTTGTGCTCAATTCTAATTGATGTTTGGCTGCTTCCACTCGTACTCTTTGTAGATATTCAAAAACAGAGTTGCCGGTAAGTTTTTTAAATTTTCGCTCCAAAGTTCTGCGCCCTATTCCAAATTTTTTGGTAAGGCTATTTACATTAACATCTTCCGAAAAATTATTTTCAATGAAGTCCTGGATAGTTTTAATTGCATCATCACCATGTTGTTTTTGCCCTTGAAAAATAAAGAACTCGTTTTGCGCCTTTCGGTCAATTTCTATTTCAAACATCTTAGAGGCTAAAATGGAAACCTCTTTTCCCAGGTCCTTCTCAATAATATATAATAGCAGGTTCAAAAAAGAATAGTTCCCTCCGCTTGTATAGATGCCTTTATCATAAGTAACTATTTTCTCATCCACAATTTTCACTTTGGGATAATGTTTTTTAAACTGGTCGCTTATAGCCCAATGTGTAGAACATTCTTTATTATCCAGCAAACCGGTTGAAGCAAGAAAAAATGCACCCACACAAAAGCTGGCTATTTCCGCACCTTTATTATATTGGTCAATCAGCCAACTTGTAAAGGGCTTGTTGATTTTTATAGTTTCTCCAAAATCTCCACATGTTATCGGGACAATGATCAGGTTGGTCTTTTTTACGTTTTTTAATTGTTGATGTACCTTAATGTTATATAAGCCATTATTGAGTTTTGCTGTTTGATGAATACCAACGATCTCAATTTTATAAAAAGGCTTTTTGCCTTGATACACCAAAAAATCATTCACTCTTGATAATAATTGGAAAGCTCCATCAATGCTTGTGAGGGTAGCGTGATGCAGTGCCAATATCGTGATATGTTTCATGACGCAAAGATAAAAATGTTACTTGTCGCAATCAACGGGTAAGATTGTCGTTTTCACCATGTATCAAATTATAGTGCACTATATAGTTTTGCCCTATAAATTTTTATTCATTCTAAAAACAAGCAAATGCGTAAATTAATTGTAGCAGAATTTGTAACGCTTGATGGCTTTATCTCAAGAGTTGATGGACAAATGGATTTTTTTCTCCAGTTCCAAAGTGAAAAAGATATGATGATTGATGCCCAAAAAGATTGGGACTTACTCTTATTCGGGAAGAATACTTATGAAACATTGGTACACTTCTGGCCTAATAATAAAGATAAACAAGACACCATAGCGGCGTATATGAATACTGTGCCTAAAATTGTTGTGTCTTCCACATTAAAATCCGCTCCGTGGGGAGATTATAAAGAAGCATCCATACTAAGCAAAAATATCCCTGAAGAAATTAATAAGCTCAAACAACAGGAAGGAAAAAGTATAGCTGTATTGGGCAGTGCAATAACAACACAATATTTATTAGAACAGGGTCTTGTTGATGAGTATTCCTTACTCGTATACCCTATAATTTTAGGTACCGGTAAGTCATTGTTCAGCAGCGTTAATACCCAAAGAAAGTTTCAATTAATTGAAAACAAAACATTGGGAGAAGGCGTTATACAATTAAAATATAAGGTGCCTAAAAAATAAATTTATTGATTGAGGTTTATTAGATGTTTCTAAGTTTTAACCGATGGAAGATCAAAACTGAAAAAATTATTTTTTGTTAAGTTTTTTTTCATAGTCTTTTTCCAGTTTATCAAGCGCCGCGTCATAGCCTTTTCTATCACGGAAAGCTTCGGGATTATAGGGATCTCCCGGTTTGTGTTTCTCATGCAGATCAAACTGGCTTGCATGTGACGACAGCCAGATATCAAAATGTAATCCCCTCATCGCTTTAAGAGTGTAAGCATAGTCCTTGCCTACATTAGGGTAGGTGGGCATGCTGGGAAGTTTTGTTTCATCAAGAATGCTGGGCATATTGGCGATTAGTACGCGGTAGGTATGCAGCGAATCTTTTACATAAAATAAAAAGCTACTTGCGCCTTTGGTATGCCCCGGATGATGCAGCACAACTATATGCATGCCGCCAAGGCTTACAGTATCATGATCATGTAGCAGGCGATCTGCTTTTACAGGCGCAAACAACATCCCCTTGCCTCCAAATATATAATCCGAATTACCACCATCAGCTAAAACTTTTGCATCGCTTGCTTCTATCATCATTTTCGCATGAGTTAGCTTCTTTACTTCAGCCATTGCCCCAACATGGTCGTAATGAGCATGTGTAGCAAGTAGTATTTTAATATCAGAAAATTTAAAGCCCAATGCCTCAACATTAGATTGGATCATTGAAGCTGATCCCCTCGATCCCGTATTAATTAAAATGTCTCCCTTAGGAGTTGTGATTAAGTAACAAGCCAGATCGTAAGTGCCCACATAATATAAATTACCTGCGATACGGAATGGCGGGTACGGCTTAGACCAGTCTTCTGGTACATTAGAAAGCGGAATGAGCTTTTGAGCTATCGAGGGTAAGCACAAAAATATTAGCAGCGTTATTAAGAGTGTGTTTTTCATTGTAAGGCAAAGGATTTCATATATTCTCAGCAATTTATTTTTTGGTATAATTGCTATATAAAGCTATCGATAAAAACCTTGCTGCCGACTGTCAATGAATTATTTTGCTTATTAAAGGTTTTCTGATTTATTAAAACAAAAATCTGTTCTTAGATAATCTCGCCAGCTATTTGGGAATGGATAAGTTCGAAAATGGCGCGAAGACAGAAAAGGTATAAATTGTAATCCAAATTGATTGTAAGAGAAATCTTTTTCTTCATTTATCAGAACTCTTTCTTCGGCAATGTGCATATTTATTAAAAGTAGGTTTTTAGATAATGAAGCGTTAACCATTGTTGAACCAGCTTTTTGAGAGGCATCTTCAGAATACAAATATTTCTCTACATCCTTATCGGGAAACCATAGTTGAAGGTCAAGGTTGGGTAGCTCTTTTTCTATAAATTCTCGAAGGATATTGTAAGATTCAGACTGCTTTAGAATAAGCGCCCACTCAGCCAAGAAACTAATTAATTGACTTGATTTGGGGACCTCTATTTTTTCCTTGCCTAGTTTTGTTGGGTCACTGACAAACAAAGGGAAGAATTTGTTGATTTTAGCATTTAGAATTATACGATTAATTATTTCTTTTATCCATTTGATGGCTGGGCCAAAAAAACCGGTCTCATATAATAATACTAAGCCCATATTAATTTCAATGCAATGTTCGTCATATATAGGGCTGAGGCTAGAAGGATTATTTTCAATTATCGTCACTAAAATTTCAGAAATAAATGAAGCACTATCAAATGCATTTTTTGCTTGTATTAATGCATTGTCATGTTTTTGCATAAGTTGTATTGTACATTCCCAAAGTTCGAATATGCCAATCATACTTAAGATACCAATCTGTTCGAATGTAATTAAACAGTATTCATCGAAATTACCTACTTCTATGCCTAAACTCTCTGGTAAAGTAAGATATTTAGCAACTTTTTTGAAATATTCTATATTCTGCGACTGCCAAGACTGTAGCATAGAGTAAAACTGAACAAAAATGCCTCTTTTTTTTATAAAATCATTTCTTATAAGCCAATTGAAAGTTGCGAGAATTATTCTTTCAGAAGCGATATAAGAAGGTTTTAGATTGTCAGATTTTTCACACCACTTATGAACAATATTCATACACAAGTTGATCAAAAGCATTTTCTTTAGAATCTGTTTTTGCGTTAGTGATTCTCGTTCTGATATTGGAAGCAAGGTATTAATGAATTTATAAAAATGAGTTAGGTCATAATCAGGCAAGTCAATAAACGATAATGCTCTTCGGAAATTTAGAAATAGTTCAGGAGCAATTGCTTGTTCATGAATCTGATGTTGATTAACATAACTTACTAAATGCTGTACACCCCAAAAATCAAACTCTAATGTATCGTTTGAATGTTTATTTACAAATTGTGCCCAATTCTCTTGGACAGTAGTTTCCATTTCCCCGTTGCAGCATACTATAATTTTTTTAGGCAGTTTGTCATAAGGCTTCTCGACACGTGTTGTTAAATAAACATCTAATATTTCTGTAATCGATGGTCTAATGTCATTAATGTTTCCACTGTCCCAATTTTTGCGGGAAAAATTTCCTTGTTTTATTACAAAAAGAAATAACTTTTTCTTGCTATCCGTGTCAATTCCCGTAGCAGATATATCTACACCATATTGCCTGCCCCTTTGGATTTTTGATTTAGGGATATATCCCATGCTCTGAATCAATTGCTTTACAAAACTGTCCAGCTCACCATCTTCTTTTAAAGAACTTAAATATTCATTTAGAACAAATTTCATGCTATTCGTCTTTTAAGTTTTCTCCAAAGGAATCTTTTGTATTCTTGCCCAATAGGATCCAAAAACTCTCCACTGGGAAATTCAAGACGATGCGACATTTGATGCAGTACAGATTTTCTTGAATATCGATTGGGAGTGCCATAATCATCATTACGTAGAAAAAAGCTCGTACCATTTTTCAATAGCACCTTATGTGCCAAATCTAAAAATGACGTTTCATTATAAGGTGATTTGTTTTTGTATATATCAATGTCTTTAAAGATATTTCTAGAAAATTTATGAAGACGATCAGCAGATGGTAATAACTCTTTAGGTTTTTCCAGATTTACTCCATATGTTTCGTCATAAAACTGCTGTATAGTTTTAATTACCCGAGCTTCGGCTTCATTTGCTTGTTCGAGTTTTGATTTTAAGTATTTAATTGCACTTGGATAATTGTAGACAATATAATAACAAAACAAACTAGTAACCAACTTCTCAATTAATTGAGCTTCTCCATCATATGATAATGCTGAAAAAATAAGAGATTCCAAGTGATCTTTTGAATGAACATATCCTGCAATTTTAAAAAGAATAAATTCAATATCGTATGGTGAATAAGTATTGATAGTTTCTTTATGTAGTCTTATTTCATGTATCTTATTAACCCATAAATAATTCAAAATCTTACTTGCTACTATATGAAAACGAACATTCTCGCTATTAAACCAAATTGTAAGCCACATTTCTAATAAGTCAATTTGATTTTTTGCTAGGCAGTAAAATACCTGTGTAAACGCTTCTATATTATTCAAATCATTATTCTCATGCTCAATAAATAATTTGAAATATTGAAATATTGTTTGAGAATCAGTGTTAATTATTTCTTGAAATAACCCGGCTATTATCTTATAACTCTGTGTAGATATTTCAGATGATTTTGCTAAGAGCCCTAAACCCGATGTCATCCATTTAGAAAATTTTTCTTCTTGAAATTTAATCGAAATGATTCTAGCTAATGCATATAAACACTTTTCGCTAGAATACGTTATTGGGATCAGGTATAATTTATCTCTAGCATTTGACAGCTTATCAATTAAGAATCCGTATAGAAAAACTAAGTCAGAGATTAAATTGTTATCTTTTTTGGATTCCATAGGGTCAAGAATGGACATAATTTCAGTTTCTTTATCTCCCAAGGAATCTTTTTCACTACTTAACATAGAAAGTGAATGTAAGCCCGCTCTTCTAAAGTCAATATTCTCTGACAGTAATAATTCTTTTAATAGTGGAAATGTCTGATTAAAGCCTAATGCCTCGTTGAGACCTATAAACGCAAATCGACAGAAAAAATGAAGTTGACTAGTGTTTTTCTTCGATGAATCTATTAGTAATTTTCCAAAATTTGGATCAAGCCTAGACCGTTCCTTTACTGCATTATTGATATTAAAATAATTATCCTCTGCTTTATACCCCTCTGTAATTGCAAATGATGTGGCTACTAATGCAGAAGTTTCACCTTCGGCAAATGGTAGTGCATACCAAAATGACGCTTCTAATATTGGATTGATTTTTTTCTTATTTAATATCAGTTTAGTAATTGCAAAATGAAATAACTTGTTTGAAATTAAAACAACAAGATTGAAAAACTCATAGCTCAGTTTTTTAGAGAATTCTTTATACTTTCTCGATGACAATTCGTCAAAGAAAATTGCCCAAGCATCTGCTGTTTGAATTTCTTTCGCCCTTTTATTGATTAGATTAAAAGCGTAGAAGAATTCTAAGATTTCTTTAGATGAAAATTGGAAACTATTTTCATCAACTTTAATTAGATATTTACTCCCCTTAGCAACTGTGATTTCTCGCAATTTGAGAACTTGGCCGCCCTGTAAAAGGTTATCTGCTAGTTTGCCAAGATCAATACTTGTTTCCCAATCTTGATGAACAAATTCGATTATCGATATGTAATTGTTTGATGCCATATTTTAGAAGCTACTAAAATAAAAAAAATAGTAGAGTTGCCGCGTTGAGAAAATGAGCTCAAGCCATACTAATGCTTTAAAATTTTTATATATAGGATAGTAAAATTTATGAAACTTTAGTTAGAATTTATTTTAACTCAATCAATCCTCAACCTTCCATCCTGGATAATACCCAATCTCCCAAAGATGCCCATCAAGGTCCTGAAAATAACCGCCATATCCTCCCCAAAAAGTTTTTTGTGGAACTTTTATAATTTTTGCTCCTGCTTTTTCTGCCTTTTGCATTACCTTTTCTACTTCATTTTCGCTGTTTACAAAATATCCAATAGAAAACTCTGTTGGACTTTTAGGTGTTAATTTTATCTGGCTATCCCATGCCAGGTTTTTTCTTTCGTAAAGAGAAAATCTTATTCCATTATCAAGCTCAAAAAAAACTGCTGCACCATTTTCATATTCAGTTCCCACAATGCCTTCCGTTTTCCAGCCCAGGTCCTGGTAAAACTTCATTGCTTTCTTTAAGTCGTTCACACCCAGTGTTAAAACATTTATGCGCTGTTTCATTTCTATTATTTGAATGGTTATATATAGTCTACAAATGTGCTAAAGATTCATGCCGTAGCAATACCCTGATGACAAGATTATGATGCTTTTCTATATAACTATTAAAATGTGAACATCTTTATTTGGATTCCCCGGCTACTGAAGATTATCTTTATCACAACCCAAATGGAATAGCGATTTTAATTTCTGCCATTCCCTTAAAATTCTTATTGAGAATGGATTTGGTTGCACCACAATCATAAAGCAAATGACAAGGATTTGAAAGAAATGGCTTCCCCACAATTGTTGTCACTCTGAACGGAACATATGGCCATTGTGCATGAGCTGTGGAGTGAAGAGTCTCACCAATTACTTCCTCGATCCAACTTATCATTGTCAACAGGGTTGGGGGTATGTGGGTAGGGGGAGTGAGGTATCTCACCATTGAGTTGTAAATCTTTTTAGGACAACACGGAGTAAAAAGTGAGGTAACATGGGGTATAAATGGGGAATTTACGAGGTGGTAAAACCTCGTAAATTATTGGTAATCAATTATAAAATGAGGAAACACACTTTTTGAAAGGAAGCGGGGAAATAGATCAGGAAATGATTTCAAATTTGCTAATAGTTTCGTGCTTTCGCTGTTGCAGTTTCTTGAAGATACCGA
>DATNFP010000195.1:0-29868 GCA_035606335.1 Flavipsychrobacter sp.
TAGATTCATAAGATATTAATATTCGGGCAAAATTCAAGTAAATAACTGATAAAAAACCAAGTAAGAAATAATAAAATATTGTTAAATGGTTAATATATTTAACTCATTTATATAATATTATTCCCAATGTGGAATGCTAAAAAATTATTCCCAGCCCAGTCGTTCCTCAATGAGATAGTTATTTCTATCTACAGCACTGCGGGATACCAGCTCGGCAACAAAACCGGTAAGGAAAAATTGTGTACCTATTACCATGGCTGTTAAAGCAATATAAAAGCTTATTTTACTAGTCAATCCGAAATCGACACCTATAATAAGCCTTTCTATTATCAGATATATAATGGAAATGAATGCTACTAAAAATGTAAATGACCCCAATGCGCCAAAGAAGTGCATAGGTTTTTTCCCAAAACGGCTTATAAATTGCACAGATAGCAAATCGAGAAAGCCGTTGATAAACCGATCCCATCCAAATTTGGAAACACCATACTTTCTAGGTCTGTGCTGCACTATCTTTTCAGCTATGTTCTTAAATCCTGCATATTTGGCAAGCACAGGTATAAAACGATGCATATCACCATATATCTCTATACTTTTTACCACCTTTCTTTTATATGCTTTAAGGCCACAATTCATATCATGCAGCTTTATGCCGGAAATAATACGATTGACTGAATTATATAGCTTAGAGGGGATATTTTTAGTAATTGCGTTGTCGTAACGGATCTTTTTCCACCCACTTACCAAATCGTACTCATCTTCGGTGATCATCCTGTACAAATCGGGGATCTCATCGGGGCTGTCTTGAAGATCTGCATCCATGGTGATTACAACATTACCTGATGCGGCTTTAAAACCCTCGTTCAGGGCAGCGCTTTTACCATAATTACGCTGGAACTTGATGCCATGAACTGCCTGGTATTTTTGTGATAATTGTTGTATCACAGACCAGCTATTGTCGGTACTGCCATCATCTATCATTATCACTTCATGTGTATAACGATATTCAGCGCACACGCGCTCTATCCAGTCCACTAATTCCGGCAGGGATTCCTCTTCATTAAAAAGAGGTATTACAATAGAAATATCAGGCATTAAAGTGCAAAATACAGTATTTTATTATACCTGAGCAACGGGAGCTGCAGGGCCTTTCTTTTTAGCAATTGCTGCACCTATAAGTGAGAATATAGCACCAAATATCATGTAACCGAATACTACACCCATTACCATAAAGAGTGTAAAGTATTTTTTTGTCATGTTTATGGCCATATCTATTTGGTCATCGGTCATGTTAGGGTTTTTTGCCATTTTTTCTCTTGCCATCTCCATAGCTTTATCCTTCATTTCAGGAAAGATTGCCAGAGATATAAAGCTCCATACTAATACCACAAGTGTAATAATAGCACAAGCTTTAAAACAGCTACTAAAAACATTGCCAAAAGTTACCTGGTTATTATTCGCATTGGAAAATGCAACACCGTTCAATATGACCCCGACTAAAAATGGCACGTAGGCTATGTATTGCAACCCGGGTTTGAATGCAAGACCGGCAACATATAATATAACTGATACCACAATTATTACTATTGCAGTAACGAAACCATAAGTTAAATGTGTTTTTTTCATAGTTATTTATTTAAAGTTAGTGTGTGTTGATTAATAATGCCGATCACTTTCCCTTTTAACGCTTTTCCAATAAACGGATTGTTTTTGGATGTTGATCTCACATTTCCCTCTTCAAGCGTATTAGTACCGGCAATCGTAAAAATAGTTAATTCTGCTTTTTTTCCAATTGAAATTTGTGTTATTGGCAAATTGAAAATTTTGCGGGGTCTATTTGATAGCGCTTCCACCAATTTTTCAATAGATATTTCTCTATGCACGGCATCCCATGCTATATTGAATGCTATCTCCTGCACATTCATACCATCTGAGGCATATTCAAATTCTTTAGCTTTTGCATCCCATTCCTGCGGGCGGTGATGGGATGTGATACAATCTATCGTCCCATCTTTCAAGCCTCCTATCAACGCTTTTCTGTCTGCTTCTCCACGTAGTGGTGGTGATACTTTGTACAAACTGCTGTATGCCTGTAATACTTCATCATTCAGTGCAAGATGATATGGTGTAACAGAGCAGGTAACAGACAATCCTTCGCCTTTTGCTTTTCTTATCATTTCCACGCCTGCAGCTGTGGATACACCTGTTATATGCAATTTTGATTCTGTGTAGCGCAGCAGTTCAATATCCCTATGGATCATTAATGTCTCAGCTAAAGCAGGAATTCCCGCCATGCCTAATCGTGTAGAAACAGGGCCTTCATTCATTAGCCCTCCTGCAGACAATGCCGCATCTACAGGCAATTGTACTATTGTACCATTAAATGATTTTGCATATTCCAACGCTTTCAGCATCAGGTTGGCATTCTGTATAGGCTTCCATCCATCTGTAAATGCAACCGCACCATTATCCTGCATATCCAGCATTTCAGAAAGGTCTTTACCTTCAGCATTTTGTGTCACAGTGCCCAGCGGATGCAAATTAACATGATGTCCTTTTGCCTTCTGCAATACAAACCGTATAGTAGATTGATTACTAAGTGCAGGATTAGTATTGGGCACGAGCAGCACATCTGTAAAGCCACCGGCTGCTGCTGCTTTCAAACCTGTTGCAATCGTTTCCTTTTGTTCAAAACCTGGTTCGCGATAGTCTGCAAATATATCTACCCAGCCCTGGCTCACATGCAATCCATCTGCTTCTACAACTGTATCAGCCTTTGCTTTAATATTACTATCGATGGTTTTTATAATGCCATCTTCTATCAGTATGTCAACTACCTGGTTATGAAATTCGGACTGTGGATCCACAATCTTTGCCTGGCGGATAAGCACGAGCATATTAGCTATTGAGTGGCAATATTTTGTTTGCGAAAACTGCCGGCAAGCATAAAAGACTCGCCAAGCAGCATTAACAGGGCTAAAATAACACAAACTTTCCAAAGCGGGAAGTCACCTGCATTTCCTGTGTATTTTGCATTTCCCGCATTATCTACATTCAGCCATTTTATATTGTCTCCATTCCATTGGTTTTTCAGCATACCTATATTCCATACATTCAGTTGGGATTCATTGCGGTCCTGATTGAGAGCCACCGTTGTTGTATCACTTCCCGAAGCAGCAAGTGTATAAAATCCCGGCTGATGCACTGACTGATCAATGTATATATCCAGCCCTGCGCCATTGGGCCGCTGAGGCGGTATTGCATCTATACCATTGGCATATAAATGCACCATATTACGCTCGTCGGCATTGTTCATAGGTAAATAAACCGGCTGTTGTTTACCAACCGTGATAGCATATATATTACTACCGTGAGACTGAACAGTCATCTGATACAAAAAGGGTACGAAGAAGTAGCTGCCCGGAAAGTTTCCTGATTGCAGATCAGCCGATGTAGCACATATATATATCTGTCCTTTGCCAGGCATATACCTTGCAAGGAAAGGGTCACCATTGCGGAAACTAAGTATGGACTGCTGGTTGGAGCTTAAGCCACCTGCTATCATATAATGCCAGTTAGCTGTAGGCAATTGTACATTTTCAGGAATTTTTTCAAACAGGTCTTTTACCAAACTGCTACCTTGCTGCAGACTGCTTGCAGCCTGAGAAGCTGTATCTAATCCTGTTATTTGTATATCTCCAATTTGCTTTAAGCCTTCATTCAGTGCTGAAAAATTGCTTGTCTTACCCGGGAAAATGCAGATGCTCTGCCCCTGCTGGCTAGCAGTGCTTAACAACTTTGCAATCCCATCAAAGTTTGTTACGCCATTTAATATGATCAGGTTATAATCTTTTATATCAGCAGGGGCAGAATTAACGTCCTGCTGATTGATGCGGAATCCGTTATAGGCTCTGAATGCAGCCTGTATATATGGATTGGGTTGTCCTTCATTTAATACTAATACTGATAAGTTGGGTGCGCTTCTGGCAGTGATGCGGAATGTGTCATCAAAACATACTGCAGCATCGTTAAGACTCAGTGTAATTTTTTGCCAGTTGGCATCATTAACAACAAAGTTTAACGTATCAATACTTTCGTTTTTATCATTAAAAGCTAATGATGCTGCACTTTTCACCTGCCCATTAACCGACAATTGTAGCACCGGCATTTCCTTAGGCAGCTTACCAATATTTTTTGTGTGTACAATTATCTGATTGTTTTGTCCGGTCTGTAAAACCGGAGAGAGCAGATAAGCGGTATCTATATAGATATTCTGTACATCTGTAGCCTGCACAGGCATTCCGAAGAATTTAATGTTTTTCATTAGTGATGCTTCGGGCCGGGCTGAAAATGTGCTTTGCTGAAAATCTGAATAATAATATACATCTGCTCCTGCAGCACCTTCACTTTGTACAATGCTCTGAATAGTAGTTAATATTTGGACATCTGATTTGCCGACCGGCGAAACAGTTATATCATTAACGTTATTAAGTGCTTTATCTGCCGTAATAGGTTGATAATTAATCAATCTATCATTTGTGAGTAATAAAAATCTTGCACCGGCAGGCGCTTTATGTATTTGTGCAATGGCAGCGTCTTTTGCTATTTCCAGCAGATTGCGGACACCTTTTTTTACAGTCATGCTATACGAATTGTCTATATAGATAACCTGTAATTTGTTTCCAGCTTCTTTTTTGCTCCCGCTCGAAAAAAATGGCTGCGCAAAAGCCAATATTAAAGACAATAAAAAAAGCAGCCTCAATGCCAGTAACCACTTGTACCTCACTTGTGATTGCCGTCTTGAGTTAAGCTGAATATTTTTTAGAAATCTCGTATTTGGGAAATAAATCGTTTTATATCTGCGCAGGTTGAATAAATGTATCAGCACCGGTATAGCCAGTGATATTCCCGCAATTAAAAAAAGAGGATATAAAAAACTCACTCGACAAATATAACGATTGCAAGTATCAGATTGTTGTAAGACAACTCTTTATCTACAAGCCATTATTTTTAATGGTTATACCTTATGAATATGATTTATATTTCAATATCAAACGGGTATAAAGTAGGCTTAATTTAGTACTTTTGCCGCCCACACCTAAAATTTATCACATATACGATGTGGCACAAATTAGCCGCCTTTATAATAAAGCTTCGAGTTGTACTGCTTATCGTGTTATTGGCGGTAACTGCCATAATGGGTCATTATGCGAGCAAGGTAGAATTGAGTTACGAATTCACTAATGCCATCCCGACAGATAATCCAAAATACGTTGATTATCAGAATTTTCGTAGCACGTTTGGTGAGGATGGCAACCTGATGGTAATAGGTGTACAAACTGACCATTTTTTCGACCCATCGTTCTTTAACGATTATGCCTTAATGGCCCATAATATAGAGCAGATAAAATCTGTTGATAATGTGCTAAGCATACCGGGGGCCATCAACCTGGTGAAGGATACAACAACCGGAAAGTTGAAAGTTTTAAAAGTTGTTAATACCCTTCCTGTAGCGAATACAGATAGTTTCCGCAGTACATTTAATAACATGCCTTTTTATAAAGGGCTGCTTTACAATCCTCAAACAAATGCATACCTTATTGCTGTTCGTATCAATAAGCAAGTTCTCAATTCAAAAGACCGTACCGGCACTGTAGATAGTATTGTAAATTTTGCAGATTCTTTTGGTAAGAAACACAATATTACGATGCATTATTCTGGTTTGCCATTGATACGTACAGAAATGGCGACCCGTGTACAGCAGGAAATGAAAATGTTCCTTATCCTGTCGTTTATACTCACGGCGGTAATATTGGTACTTTTCTTCAGATCGTTTACTGCTGTAGCTGTATCAATGATTGTAGTGGCAGTAGGCGTTATTTGGTCTATAGGTACTATTGTACTGCTTGGATATAAGATAACATTGCTTACTGCATTGATCCCACCGCTGATTGTGGTAATTGGTATTCCCAACTGTGTATATTTTCTTAATAAATATCATGCGGAATACCATAAAACCGGAAATAAAACAAAATCGTTAGTGCGAATGGTGGAGAGGATGGGCGTTGTGACGTTATTTACCAATCTTACTGCTGCAATAGGTTTTGGGGTATTCTTCTTTACCAAAAGCACTATACTTAAAGAATTTGGACTGGTAGCGGGCATCAATATCATAGCGATCTTTTTCATTTCATTAATTTTTATCCCTTCTTTATTCAGTTTTTTAAACCCGCCTAAATTACGTCATACCAGCTACCTCAATAGCAACTGGATAAATAACCTGCTAACAACACTCACAAACTGGGTGTTCAGCCACCGTCCATATATATATGGAGCAACCATTATTATTTGCGGGTTCTCGATAATTGGAATACTGCGGTTAAGAACTGATACACATATTGTAGACGATTTACCGAAATCAGATAAAGTATACCAGGACCTGATGTTTTTTGAGCAAAATTTTCACGGTGTAATGCCGCTGGAAATAATAATAGATACCAAAAAGAAATATGGAGTCATTACGCTACCTGTATTACAGAGAATGGACTCTTTGAGCAGTCGATTGGAACAATTCAATGAAATAGGACATCCTCTCTCTGTTATAAATGGTATTAAGTTTGCTCACCAGGCAGTTTTTGGAGGTGACACAAGCAATTATATAGTGCCGACTGATATGTTTGATATTGCTTTCCTGGCACCATATTTACGAACAAAAGATGATGGTAAAAATAATTTGTTCAATAAACTGATCAGCTCGTTTATAGACAGCAATAAACAGAAGGCACGTATCAGTGTAAATATGGCTGATATTGGCTCGAAAAGGCTTCCCTTATTGCTGGATAGTATACGGCCTATCGCTTATAATCTCTTCGACACAAGCAAGTACACTATTACATTCACGGGCACCAGTATTACTTTCCTTGAGGGTAGTTATTTTATTATTCACAGCTTGCGTGATAGCTTAATACTGGCATTCCTGATCATTTTCGGATGCATGCTATTACTGTTCAGGTCCTGGAGGATATTGCTGATATCGATAATAGTAAATATTGTACCCTTATTAATAACTGCTGGAATGATGGGATGGATGGGTGTACGTATTAAACCATCTACCGTACTTGTATTCAGCGTGGCATTGGGTATTACAATCGATGTTACCATCCGTTTTCTTGTGAATTTCAAGCAGGAACTTGCCCGCCATGACGACAGTATACCCGATACCGTGCGCAGAACCATAAAAGACACGGGACTGAGCATTATTTATACATCATTAATTCTTATTGCCGGTTTCGCAGTTTTTATATTGTCCCACTTTGATGGCACAAAATCTTTAGGATATTTGACATCGATGACGCTGTTCCTCGCCATGGTAACCAACCTGACATTGCAGCCTGCGTTGCTTTTGTGGATAGATAAAATAATAGTGAAGAAAACAAGCACGCCGGATTGGCTTATGGAAGAAGAAACAGCAGAAGATATAAATCTATCAGAGTAAGTGTTATTTTTGTCCCATAACCTTTTAGGTAGAACATCATGGAATTTGATAAAATAAAGAATAAAGGGCAGGCCAGGTTATTTAAGAATGATTACATGGAGATGATGACCAAAACACATCCTCTGGTCATCTATAGTATTTATCTTCCGGTTATAGTTTTTATGTTGTATTATGGTGTAGCTTACAAAGGATTAGGCGTAGGCAGGGAAATTTTGCTTTTTATTTTTGGCGCACTTTTCTGGAGCTTTTTCGAATACCTGATGCATCGCCACCTTTTTCACATGATCGTTGAAAGGCCGCGCGCAAAGAAGTTTGTATACACAATGCATGGCGTTCACCATGAATTTCCGAGAGATAGAGAACGCCTGTTCATGCCTCCTGTTCCAAGCCTCATCGTAGCATCAATAATATTCCTGCTTTACCATTTTCTTATTGGATGGAACGCATTGGCGTTTTTCCCTGGTTTTCTTTTCGGATACCTGATGTATGGCTCCATGCACTATGCCATCCATTCATTTGCACCGCCAAAATTCATGAAGGCTCTTTGGCGCAATCATCATCTGCATCATTACAAAGCACCTGATAAAGGATTTGGAGTAAGCTCTGTATTGTGGGATATTGTATTTCGTACCGTACCGAAAAAAGAAGAACAATAGGCTTCCTTAGCTTCTGTATTCTTGCATTATTACTTCCAGCTCTGACAATATCATTGCCGTTGCACCCCAGATGATCGTACCATCTTCCAACCGGTATGCTTTTACTTTTCTTATCACATCAGGAGTGGCTGGGGAAACTACGTCTGTAATAGTTTTTCTGTCTTTATGAAATAAGGAATTGAGTGGCAATTCAACCACATAGGCGACTTCACTTTTGCTTAAGTTGTAGGTTAGCTTTTTCTCAGAAAAACCAACAAAAGGATATACCTGGAAATTGCTTACCGGAATATACAAAGGTGTCAAAGCGCCTAAAATGTTTATTTCCGAGGATAAGATGCCTACCTCTTCCTGCGCCTCACGCAACGCGGTTGCTTTCAGATCTGCATCAAAATGTTCCTGCTTTCCACCGGGAAAACTTATTTGCGCGCTATGTGCTGATCTGTCTTCTTTTCTTTTCATCAACAACACATTCAGCTTATCATTCACAGGAAATAAAAGACACAATACTGCACTTGGACGGGCATTTTCAGGAATGACAATTGGCATAGGCAATACCCGCGCGGCCATTAGCTCCTGTGCATTCAAACCGGCTAATGGTTGCTGTAATCTTTTTTTGAGCCAATCAATTTGCTGTAAATAATCCAATACTCTAAATAAATTTATTGGCCTGTTGCATCAGGCCTCTCTTCATTTCTAAAATAAGATAGCGCTCCCGAGGGGCATTGTTTTACTTGCTTTATTATTTGTTCGCTATCTGCGCCATCTACATTTATCCAGGGATGCTTTTGAGGATCGAACACTTCGGCTAGCCCTTTCCAGCAAATTGTAGAGTGCTGGCATACCTCAGGCTTCCATATTACCGTAATTTCCCCATTGGTATAATGCTTCACCATTTCAATAATTTGAAACTTATTTTTTCAATGCCAATGTATCCATTCTTTGCTGCATCTGTTGCATCATATCTAATTGCATTTGAAACAACTCCACCATATTCTGATGCTGATGCAACAGCAAATGGTCTATTTTTTCATGCAGCAGCCTTATCTCAGTCTCCGCTTTCAGGTTCACTTTAAAATCATATTCACTACGAGATCTGTCTTTGGATTCCTGCCGGTTTTGGCTCATCATAATTACCGGGGCCTGTATAGCCGCAATACATGATAATACCAGGTTTAGTAATATAAACGGATAAGGATCGAAAGGTTTATGATTTGCATGATTTAGATATATACTATTGGCAATTATCCATGTGACAAGCACCGTCATAAATGAAATAATAAACACCCAGCTACCACCAAAATTAGCCAGCCTATCAGCCATCCTGTCACCAAATGATAGCTTTGGCCCATCCAGATCAGGAATCAGCGGCTTAAGAATATCTTCCTTTTCAAATCTTTCCTCTACTTTTTTTGCTAATGCCTGGTGGGCTTTTACTTCTTCAGATGTAAGGTTGGCGATATATGCACGCAACAGATCATTCAAAGCATTGTAAGAGATAAAATAATTATCCTTCCAGTCGCTCTTAAATGTTTTAAGAAAGTCCTGAACTGAAGGCCTTAATTGTTTCCACAATATGCCTTCGCTTTCAGAATAAGTTTCCCCTCGTATTGCACATTTACATTCCATCTGTCCAAATTACTAAAAATGTATCAGGCCTAATTATCTATTCCTCCAATTTCATAGGTATTTCCAGTAACAATACATCACTCGTTTTTGTGGCATTTATCTTTACGTCATCTGTGCCTGAAATACCCATTCCATCGCGCCTGCTCAAAGTTTGTCCATCTATTGATACGTCACCATCTATTACAAAAACATACAAGCCATTGTCGTTGCTGTGTAAATGATGACTTATGCTTTTACCTTCTTCGATATTACTGCGGTATATCCATGCGTGCTGATGGATTTTTAATCCTTCATCCTGGTTATCAATTGGCGATACCAGCGCCTGGAGCTTATTGATGCGTTCACCTGCCGGAAAAACTTTTTGATCGTACCGGGGCGTTACATCTTGTTTATCAGGAAATATCCAAATTTGCAGCAAGTTCACATCCTTATCACGGTTATGATTGTACTCGCTATGTTGTAAGCCTGTACCGGCGCTCATTACTTGCACTTCATCAGGATGGATAGCCTGGGTATGTCCCATAGTGTCTTTATGTTCCAATGCCCCATCTAATACTATGGTTATTATTTCCATATTATCATGCGGATGTTTCCCAAATCCATAACCACCTTTCACTATATCATCATTCAGCACACGTAATACCCCAAAATGAATCCTGGCGGGGTCTTGATACCCGGCAAAACTAAATGTATGATAGGTATCCAGCCAGCCATGATTGGCATGTCCACGGGAGTTAGCTACATGAATAACTTTTTGCATAAGATCGTTTTTTAAAATTTAATGTATATACATGTAATATGCAAAGGCCATGCCTTTATTGATCACTGCCAAAGCTGCAGCCTGTTTAAAATATCATAAATAGTCCATCTAAAAAATACCCAAAAGCAATAAATGATTAAATTGGCCGAAAATTAAAGCATGAAACGAGTATTACAAGTCATGGCATTAGTAATCATTAGTTTATCCGCAAAGGAATCGCAGGCGCAAAATCAGACTGGGAAAAGCAGCATGTTTGATACTGTGCGGAGAATGGATGCCAATGGCTGGGAATTTATGCAAGTGTCAGGTGAAGGTGCTATATGGTCAGAGGGAAATTTGCATAATGGTATTCGTGAAGGCGTATGGTCGAGCTACTGGAATACAGGTTATCCACGAAATATGACCAGCTATATAAATGGATTGAGAACAGGACCTTCGCTGGAAATAGATGTAACAGGCTTTATACTGGAAGTAGATAATTATAAAGACGACCTCCTGGAAGGACCGCAGAGAATGTTTCAAAAAGGAAGTGTGCGAATGACTGAGGAGACCTATTTCTCAAAAGGGAAAAAGGAAGGAAGCTATAAAAAATGGTATTTCAATGGCAATTTGCAGGAAACGAGCAACTACAGCGATGATAAACGTGATGGTCAGACAGTCTTTTATTTTGAAGATGGCAGCAAAGCAGGAGAATATATGTATAGCGATGGATTGATGGATGGGGATGCTACCACTTATTATCCTAACGGTAAGGTAAGCGACGTAGGTACATTCAAGAAAGATCTGCAATCCGGAGATTGGAAAGAATATTATGAAAATGGCAACATGAAGGCAGAAGGCAAATATGCAGACGGAGACAAACAGGGGCCATGGAAAGAATATGATGAAGGAGGCAATTATAAAAAAACCGTACGTTACGAAAAAGGTGAGGAAAAATAAACATAATGGCACAAAGCATATTGGTAATAGACGATGAAAAAGCCATCCGCAAAACACTTGGGGAGATATTAACTTTTGAAGGGTTTACTGTAGATGAAGCTGCCGACGGAGCAGAGGGAATAAAAAAAATAAAAGAAAATAATTACGACTGTGTGCTTTGCGATATAAAAATGCCAAAAATGGATGGTATCGAAGTGCTGGAGCAGGCTCGCGAAGAAAAACCGGATATACCTTTCATCGTTATATCGGGTCATGGCAATATAGAGACCGCTGTTGATGCTGTAAAAAAAGGTGCTTTCGATTATATAGCCAAGCCCCCCGATCTAAACAGACTACTTATTACTATCCGCAACGCGATGGACAAAAAATCATTAGTTGCAGAAACAAAACAATTGCGCAAGCGCATATCCCGTGGTTTTGAGATGATAGGTGAGTCTGCAGGAATGAAGAAAATAAATGACACTATAAAAAAAGTTGCACCTACGGATGCGCGTGTATTGATAACAGGTGAAAACGGAGTAGGTAAAGAACTTGTGGCACGCCGCCTTCATGAATTGAGCGCGCGTGCAAATGGAGCATTGGTAGAGGTGAACTGTGCCGCAATACCTTCAGAGCTGATAGAAAGTGAGCTGTTTGGCCATGAAAAAGGCTCATTTACTTCTGCCATAAAACAGCGTATAGGCAAGTTTGAACAAGCTAACGGAGGCACATTGTTCCTCGATGAGATAGGTGATATGAGCCACGATGCGCAGGCGAAGGTTTTGCGCGCATTGCAGGAAGGTAAAATAACAAGAGTGGGGGGGGATAAAGAGATAAAGGTGGATGTACGTGTAATTGCGGCTACAAATAAAGACCTGATGAAAGAAGTGGAAGAGAAAAAATTCCGTCTTGACCTGTATCATCGGCTAAGTGTCATTCTCATTCATGTGCCCTCTCTTAATGAAAGGAGAGAAGATATCCCATTGCTGGTTGAACACTTCAGCAAAGAAATAAGCGAAGAATACAAGCAACCCAAGAAACAAATAGATAACGAAGCTCTCGAAATGCTGAAAGAATATAACTGGACCGGGAACATAAGGGAACTACGAAATGTAGTGGAACGCCTTATTATTCTTTCAGACAAAAAAATCACAAAAAAAGATGTAGAATCTTATATCCTGCTTAAATAAAAAGCTTTACCATTTCTTTAAGAATTATTGGATTACGAATTGTTTTACCCTATATACAGCCGCATTTGGTTGGGTATTCAATCATTACAATACTATGAAAAAAGGCATTTTGGTAGCAGCATTCCTGGTGGGTCTGATAGTTTCGTTAAACTCGTGTGTAGTTGTAGAACATCCATACCATCATCATTATCATCATTACTACAGGTAATAACACTAAGATGGTTTCATTGCTTTATGTAAAACCATTCTGTAAAAAAGAATGGCTTTACAATTTTATACCATTCGTAGGTATTTCAATGAGAAGTTTTAGCTGCCATTAATAATTTTAATATTCAGTTCAAAAATATTTGCAATAAACTGTTCGAGATATTACTTTTATGTTTTCAGGAAGTCTAATTATTTTAAGTATATATTTTAAAGCATAATAAAATATGAAAAGAATAGCTTTGTTTTTTGTGTCTTTGATTATGTTGGGAATGCTATATAGCTCCTGTAAAACACACAGGTCAGCTTATGGTCATTATTATAACCATCCGAAAAGCTGGCGGGATTCTTAGTTTTTAATTTTATTTCTTCATAAGCATTAGCCATTCTTCGATCATAAAGAATGGCTAATGATTTTTATACTAAGACATTACAATATTCGTTAGCTTAGTAATTGCAAATTTCTTTATCAAACATGCGAACCGGTAAGCAGAAATTAATTTCACAAATTGGTATAGTATGCCTATTTCTTTTTACGATCATATTATTCTCTTCTTATAATGGATTTGCACAAATAGAAGCATCCACTGGTATTGATATGAGTTATCCATTGCTTCTGAATAAAAATAATAGCAGGATAAATTATAGCCAGATAAGTTTTGGATTGCGGTTTGGCATTAGTTACAAGCCCGCTCAAACTCAGTTTTTCCCTACTCTTGACTTTTCTTTCGGAAGAACAAGATTACCTCTTAAAGAATTTGAAGTGAATGACGTTGACCTCAACTTCAACTATCTGAACCTGATGCTGAATGGTAACTATGTAATATCTCTGGGAGAAAATGAAAATTCGCTTTATCTGATAGGTGGTATCGGCTTTGCTGACCTGAACCAGAAAGGCTTGTATGTAAGTGGGAAAAACGGGCAAGCTATGAACGCACAAATAGACTCTACAGCCAATATCAATAAAATATTCCCTGCGATTGGATTAGGAATGGAGTATGTATATGGTGCATCAGTAAACAGAAATTTATACCTGAGCGTGGGACTGTATTTTCAATATATATATCTTTTGCCTGAAAATAACAGCTATTATGTAACTGTAAGAGATTTTCAGGGTAAGTACCTAAGCCTGAATGCTAATCTTGAAGGGCATCCTATAATTCCTACCTTTTATATTTCGATACACTATTTATTGGGGAAAAATCTTATTTTCTGGCATAAAAAGAATAGCATGTATTTGTAAAAACTGTGAATTCAGCCTTACCACTACCAACCGTAACGAATTTTATTTAGATTTGAACTGTATATTCATAAAGCCTACTAAATAATATGAGAACATTTGTACTCACAGCCTTAGCATTACTATTTGCCGGCAGCATGTATGCGCAAAACTTTGAAGTTGGAGTGAATGGTGGCGTAAGCACCAGCAGCATACCTGGCGGCACTCCGGATAAGGGAGATAAAACTACCTGGAACTATCAGGCTTCAGCGAGATTGCTATACAGTATCAACGAAAACTGGCAGGTAGGGGGCGATATAGCAGGTACAAAATGGCAAACTACTGCCCAATGGCCACTTACCGGAGCATTTGGCCAAAAAATAGGTTCGCAGAAAGTAACTTATTCTTTTGGAAGTCCGGCGCTTACAATTTGCGCGCAGCTTAACAGGGTAATACCTTTTTATTCTAAGATAAATCTCGATTTCATCCAGTCACAAGTTTATTTTGGAGTATCAGCAGGCGGCGTCATTACTGTAAATGATGGCCGTGCTAACTACAGCACATTGCCTACTGAAAAGTTCCAGTACACATCTAATTTCAATTATGCGGATGGTAAAGGATATGTGGTAGGTGTGCAGGTTGGATATTCTTACTTTTTCACTGAACATTTCGGGTTAAATGTAGAAGTAGCACCCCGTTATGCTTCAGTATATACAAGTGACGGCAGATTTGGGCATGCAGATGACCATTATCATTTGTTCTATTACTACGGAACACTTGGATTACGTTTCCGCTTTTAATTGATTACCTTTTTAATATGGCATAAGGCAGATGTAATAATCTGCCTTTAATTATTTTGATAGGCAGGTATCTTTCGATACTCTTTTATCTCTTCAAGTGCGGCCGCAAGATTATCTTCTGAATCAGCTAATATTGAATACTGGGAAGAAAAAAGAAATAACAGGAAAATCTCTGACACGCCTACAGGCATTGTAAAATCACTAAAATAAGTGCTATACTCCTTGTCAGAAATAAATTTTTCTTCCGCGAGGATCTGAACATTGTGCTTTTTTGCAGCACAGGCAACATCAATCGATGTCGTATTAGGAAAGACGATACAAATAGCAGAATTGAGGTTCATAAGAAAAGCGAGTTTAGGTTGAAAATTGTGATATAAAGATGCGATGTTTTTATTGATAAATGATAGTAACTATCTGATTAGAACAATAAAAGCACGCAAAGTTTAAAAAAGATTATTTAATAACAAACAACAGCTATAAATAAAATTGTGCCTTCAACGTATCAGGGTACTAAACAAAAAGCTCCTTTAAAAAGGAGCTACAAAACCTATCACCATGAAAAACTACATATGAACCAAAAAAGTTGAGCCAATCCTGAAAAATGGAATATTCAATTTCGTCACCATTTCGCTTTCACAATACAAAGATTAAGATTTACCAAGGCTAAGAGAAATATAATCAACGCATTAACGATATATTTATTAATCGTTAACGAGCGATTAACAAATGAATAATAAAAAATGGATATGCGTCATACAGCATATCCATTCACTTTATATAATAGAATAACTTTTAGTGGTAAACTATTTGCATCCCAAGGCGCAACGCTATATCCCGCTCCAGGCGGGCTCCACGGCTTTCCTGCCAGCATGGAAGCAGATGTACTTCATCGCATTCAAGCATATTTTTAATGTCGCTGCGTATTGCTTCTTCCCAACTTTTACTCCTTTGCGTTATTGAGACAGGACTAACTACATTATACCCCTGGGCTGAAAGCTCAGATGCAACCCGGTTAAATTTATCCTTTACTTGTTCGCGAGGCAAGCCACTTACCTGGCCGCCGATATAAATGGTCTTGCTCATACTTTATATTTTTAATTTATTTAATGTTTTATGGTAATAGCATGGAGCTGTAAAAAACGATTACAAATATCGTTCCTTCAACCTTGCGGAGTTTGCAGGGGCTGGCAGCTTGCGTTTTTTCCTTGTTTGTAAATAACCAAAAAATGTAACGAGCATCTCGTGTTTTACTTGTCTTTTGTCCTTTCTGTTATTCATAATCATTGGTGCTATATTTTCAAGAGTTACAATCTTTTTATTTTCCTATAAAATTTTGTTCCAGCTACGATTCCTTCAACCATTTTGTTACAATATCTAGCGCATTGTTGTATTTGTAGTTAAAAATGGGGTCGTTTGTGTACAATAATTCATTTGCTCTTGTGATGGAATTGATTACTGAGGTATGATCCTGGCCTCCATATAATGTACCAATTTGTTTTAATGTTAGCCTTGGATAAAATCTACGTAGGAGGTGTGCACCGATAAAGCGCAATTCCACAACATCGGTTTTTCTTGATTTCAGTTTGTAGTCCTCGGGAGCCATGTTAAGACCTGTTGCAATGGTGCGCAACATTTGTTCGGGGCTTTTCCTTCCGTTTTCTCTTGCATAAAGCATGAGCGTAACGCATAAGCCAGTCTTAGTCCGTATCTGCTGTTCAGCGGCACGAGCTATTGTCCTTGCAGTTTTAAATTCCTGATTAGAAACGAGCATAAAATCCTCCTTTTTTCTATAGAGATTTGAGTAATTGCTGCTGTTGTTATTATTATACATAGTTGCTGTTTTTATGATTCAGTCAAGATTATTTGAATTTTCAGTCAATTTGTTTGGCATTATTCGTTTTTAACTTCTACCTTTGATCTATTAATTATCATTGGTGATACAAAAATATTCCAATTTTTTTGACAAATCCAAATATTTTGGAAAATAATTTTAAAAATATCTTATGGTACATTTAGCAGGTAACCTGAAATTTTTAAGAAAAAAAGCCGGCAAAACGCAAGATAGTCTTAGCTCTGATATAAGCATTGGCAGAACTACCATTGCTAATTATGAAGCAGGTATAAGTGAGCCCAACCTGGATACCATTTCATTGTTCGCCAAATATTTTGGAATATCTATAGATGATATGCTGTCAAGTAATTTGGAGAAAAAATCCGGGAATAAAAGCATTACAGCCGGTTCGTCAACAGGCCCAAAAGGATTTGACCGTATTCCCCAGGTAGTAACTGTGGATAGTAATGGCAATGATAATATTTTATATGTACCTGTAAAAGCACGCGCGGGATATCTTTTGGGATATGGTGATCCCGAATTTATGGAAACACTGCCCAGCTTTCGCCTGCCGGGACTAAATAATGCTACCTTCAGAATGTTTGAAGTGGACGGACCATCTATGGCTCCCAACATACTAAATGGAGACAGGGTAGTGGGTGAATGGGTAGATGATCTGAAAACTATAGTAGATAATCATGTATATGTTGTAGTGCATAAAGGCGGCGTCGCCGTAAAACGTGTACAGAACCGCATTAAAGAACGTGGAAAATTTTTCCTGAAATCTGACACCATTGCCCACAGGCAGGAATTTCCCGTTGTAGAAATAGACCCTGAAGATGTGAATGAGATGTGGTATGCAAGATTAAAAATCAGTTCCGATTTTACTGAACCTACCGAAGTGTATCATCGTATCACAGACCTGGAGGCAGATATGCAGCAATTAAAGAAACAAATATTGGGAGAAAAATAGAAGCTATTTACTGTGCACGCTATCTATAAGATCTGAGTATTCAGGATGATCCTGAAGGTACTTACTTACAAAAGGGCAATAGACAATTACTTTCAAATGGTGCTTGCGGGCATGCTCTAATACATATTTTACCAACGCTCCGCCAATACCTTTACCTCTCATATCTTCGGGAACAAGTGTTCGCATTAGTACCATGCTACCTTTTAGCCATCGGTACTCGAGAATAGCACTTTCACTATTCTCAAAATGTATCTCGAACCTGAATCCTTTTTTATTATTTACAACTTTCATTTTTTCATCCATGATGCAGCGCAATGTGTTTGTCAAATATATACAGAAAGAAAAGGCACAGCTATTACACCGCGCCTTTTTCTAATCATACAGAGGAGAACGCAATTACTTCTGCGTAAATTCTACATTTACCATCATCGTTACTTCATCACCTACTACAGCGCCACCCGCTTCTGTAAGCTTATTCCATTTTAAACCAAATTCCTTTCTGCTGATCTTTCCTGATGCTTTGAAGCCCGTCCTGGTAGATCCCATAGGGTCCTTTATTGTACCTCCATATACTACAGCCAGCCTTACTTTCCTGGTTACATCGCGGATGGTAAGATTGCCTTCCAATGCATAAATATTGCCTTTTAATCTTTTAAATGAAGTACTGACAAACGTGATGTTGGGATATTTTTCAGCATTAAAAAAATCATCGCTTTTTAAATGCTTATCACGCATATCATTATCGGTAGTGATGCTATTTACATCAACTGTAAATTTTATTGATGCATTGTTAAAATTTGAAGAAGGTGACTGAATATCTCCATCAAATTTTTTGAAACTTCCTTCCACTTCAGAGATAGTCATGTGAGACACTGAAAACTTTACTGAAGAGTGAACCGGGTCAATCACCCAATGTGAAGGCACACGGGCGGTTGCATCTTTTTTAACGGATGTCTTTACCTCCGGTTTTGTTTGAGCCATAAGGCCAGTCTGAATGAACACTAACACTGAAAGAATGAATAATTTTCTCATTTTTTATTTTTGTACAGCAAATGTATGTACATACATTTATCTGAAAAATTAGTTTCTTTTATATGCCTATTATTTAATTTACTTGGCCGATTAAATAATATTTGAATTTTAAAAATTGATAGCAGGAGACCAAAAATTCCCAGAACTGTTTAAAAGGATTTACTAACTTAAATTCAAAACATACTGTATGCAGTGGTATAATTATATAGCTTCGTTTGTAGCAGGAACATTTATCTGCAATTTTGTTCCACATTTTATACATGGCATATCTGGCAAAAAATTCCCAACCCCTTTCTCCAAACCACCGGGCGTAGGATTATCATCAGCGGGCTTGAATGTTTTATGGTCATTATTTAACTTATTTTTCGGCATAGTGCTGATAATTGCCGGGAGGGTGAATACAGAACATATCACTTCACTTATTGTTTTCTTTATTGGGTTCGGGGTATTTAGCTATCTCCTGGGTATTACTTTTGAAAAAAATCACGCAAAGAGAGAAAAGGAATAATAAAGCAAAGCCTTCTGCACCTATTTCCGTCTTTATTATTTAACTTGTATTGTCCTTAAAACCTCTTTTATGCAGAAGCTCTTACTCTCTTTTCTTACTTGTTGTATTTGTGCTACTTCTTTTGCACAACCGCCAACTTATCAGCAAAAGCTTTACTATACCTGTAAGGTTTGGGGGTTCGTAAAATATTACCATTCTAATGTGTCTAATTGTAATGTGGATTGGGACAGTGTGCTTGTAAGTGTGCTTCCTGCCATAAAAAGCGCAAGCACAAAAGATGAATTTAATGACGCACTTGATACTATGCTGCAAGCTGCAGGCTCTACGGCTAAAGCAAGTGGTATCCTACCAGATACATTGCCTGCCAGGCTTAAGTATAACAGGAACTGGGGATGGACAGATGACGCAATGCTTCGATCGGACGTAAGTGCTACATTAGATACAATAAAAGTAAACTTCAGACCACATGCTGAGTGTTGGGTAAATGATACAACAACCATTACCTCTGGATCATATGGTGGTTGGCTAGTATTTCCGCATGATACAACCCTCCTCAATACCAATACATATACCAGCTATCCGGATGAAAGCCATAGACTACTGTTGATGTTCAAACACTGGAACATTATCAACTATTTTGACCCGTATACTTATGTATTTGATAAGCCCATGGATACAATATTGTATAACCATGTATTATCTATGGTATCTGCAGCAAATCCCAACGACCTTTATGAGGCTATTCGGGCCATTACTTCCAGTTTTGATGATGCGCATGTGGAAGGATTAACAGGGAGTGCCTATATACCTTTTCATGGCTATTATTCTCCACGACTGATGTTGCGATATATTGAAAATAAGTACGTGGTAGTATTATCCGGAGAACCATCAATATCTATAGGTGATGCAATAGTATCAGTCGATGGGCTGACAACATCACAATGGGAAGATAGCCTGAAAGGCTATGTATCGGCAGGTAATTCAGCTGTATTTCGCAGGTTTATGTATAATTATCTGCTCGGAGGGAATTATGGCACTACAACGAATATAACTTATTCGGATAGTATGGGAACGAAACATAATGTTACACTAACGAGAACAGAATATCAATATGGTAGTTATTTTCCAGAATGGTATTATCCTGCAGATTCTCTCAACGATATTGAATGGACAACAATGCCATGTGGTACAGGTTATATGAATATAGGCAATCTTACAATAGCCGGAGCTGATTCAGCATATACTGCATTGCAAAATGACCCTGCCATCATATTTGATATACGCAATTATCCTATCACCAACTCAGCTTTTTATCTGGCTTACCTGATGTATCCCGCACCTACGCAATTTGCAAAGTTTACTCAACCTGATGTAACTTATCCGGGTACATTTTTTTGGTATTACGATACTTTAGGCGCACTATACAATCCTACTCCTTACAATGGTAAAGTAATATTGTTATTCAACGAAGAAACCCAGAGTTCTGCAGAATTCAGTTGTATGATATTAGGTGCGCTCCCGAATGTAGTAAAGGTTGGCAGTCAAACAGCCGGAACCGATGGAAATATCACTTACTTTCTCATGAGCCAGGATATACAAACAGGGTTCACCACTTTAGGAACATTCTACCCTAATGGAGACAGCACAGAGCGCATAGGTATAGTGCCAGATAGCGTAGTAACACCAACTATAAAAGGTATAAAGCAACGAAGAGACGAAGTGTTGGAAAAAGCATTAGCTATAGCATGTGCCGCAGCATCTGTACCAACCATTCCTAACAATTATCCGTCTTATAAAGTGTACCCCAACCCTGCACATGATATGGTAAATATAACAGCAACAAATATTGCGGCAAATAAACTTACTATTGACATAACAGATATTACAGGCAGAGTGTTAATGGAAAAAGAAGTAACTCCCATCAATCAAAACATCTCTGCTCATTTTGACGTAAAAGCGTTAGCTGCCGGGATGTATCTTGTAAATATGAAAGGCGATACGCAACAATACAGTACTAAGATCATTATCCAATAAGTACTCACATCTTTTATGAAAAAAGCATTACTTATACTCCTTATCATAGCTTCGCCCCTTCTTTCAATAGCTCAGCATATTGGCGCGTCTGTAAATACAGCTCTCTCTAAAATAGACCTGAATAAAATAGAAAGAACTACGAACGGAGATACAACGTTATTTATGATACCTGTAGTATTCCATGTATTGCATGATTATGGTGCAGAACGAGTAGCAGAGGCAACTATTAACAATGCGCTTGCAGCTATAAACAGCTATTTTCTCAAGACGAACCCCGATACAAACTTAATCGTAAAAAAATTCAGGCCGATAATTGGGAATGCGCACATTGCTTTTAAGCTAGCACACACAGATCCGGATGGCAAACCTACAAAGGGTATAGATTACATATACACTTACCTCTCCAATAATGCCTGGGATCAGAGCAAGCTAAATCAATGGCCGGCACAAAACTACCTGAATATATGGATTGTAAATTCACTTGAATTTACTTCCAGCACTATTTCTAATGCTGGCTATGCCTACACTCCATCTATGGCACAGGGAGCGCCTGCGTATGACGGGGTATTACTGGTAGCCCAATACATGGGCAAACAAGCATACGACAATCAGTGTATAGGCCGGTATCTTGGTCTTAAAGATCCATGCGGAACTTCGTATTGTGAAGATGCGGATTCAATAGAAGATACACCTCCCTGCAAGTCGCTTACAGGCACCTGCGGTGTATATCTTTATGATACAAGCTGTCATGATACAGCCAATGTACAGAATATAATGTATGCAAATGGATACGCCTGCGCACGCATGTTTACACAAGGGCAGGCAACCTACATGCAAAGTGTGCTGGGTCAGGATATTGCTAAAAGAGATAGCCTTGTGTCTTCTCCCAATCTTACCAATACAGGTGTAAATCTTTCTGAACCTGATGTACCACCTGTAGCCGATTTTAATGTGCAGAATTATACTGCTGCACCTCATCACTCACTGAGCCCTACTTTGCAAGTAAATTACTATCTCTGCGAACATGAAAATTTCGTTTTTATAAATCATAGCTGGAATGATACTGTAAGCAATCTGTACTGGACATTTTCTAATGTGGCTGCAATACCAACTTCCACCGATAGTGTAGTAGTTAATAGCTTTTCGGAACCGGGTTGGGTAAACGTATCACTTGCTGCAACCTCTAATGTAGGTACCGATACAATTACCAAAGGACTTTGTGTATATGTGGCAGATACAACCAATATAAATCCTGAAGGATATTATGAAGAATTTAACCCGTCGAAGGACGTAGATATATGGCCGCGATTTAATTATTTCAATAATAATTTTAAATGGTCACTGAGTTATAAAACCGGCTATTACGATAATTATTGCTTTGAGTACACAGGCTTTGATGACCGGCCGTCTCCAAGCAACGCGACAGGAAAAGCCGAAGGTGATTTTGATGACTTCTTTAGCCCTGCGTTTGATTTATCACAACTTGCGACAAACGCTAATGCTAACCTGAACTTTATGTATGCAGGCACTTTCCGCACAAGCAATGCTGCATATATGACCGACAAACTGGAAATAGATTATTCAACGGATTGTAACGAAACCTGGCAACAGCTCACTGTGCTTACAGGAAGCAATATAGGTAACAACGGGACTCTGAATATACCTTATGCCCCATTATGGCAGGGTGAATGGAAACTTCAAAGTATCAACCTGCCTGCTGATGCTAAAACCAAACGAACCTTTTTCCGTTTCAGATATTTTCCAGGAGGCTATGATGAAAATGGCCTGCCAATAAGCAATAATTTTTACATAGACAGAATTAACATCAGCAGTTGGCCGGCTGGAGTAAATACATTACTCGCTGAAAAAAATAATGTGGCTGTTACTCCCAATCCTACCAAAAGTGATGCATATGTGGTTTTAAAAACAGATAATAATACTCTTGCACAGATAAAAGTTACAGATATTACCGGCAGGCTTGTATATACTACTCAACAACAAGTGAGTGGTATAAGCCGTATAGAAATACCTGCAACTGCTATTAGTACAAAGGGAATATATCTGGTAGAAGTATGTACAGGTGCAGAGCACCATACTGAAAAGCTGGTTGTAGAATAATACAACTATCGCTATACTACACGGTTATAATCGCAAATAAATATCGTTATCTGCTTTTATCTCTTAGGGCAGAAGATAATCTTTTCAAATATTTAAAATCACGCCTTATCTCAAGAAATTATCTTTGAGACTATAAATGATCTTCACATGAAAAAACAAGCAAACAGGGTCTCTATTTTTCTTGTTATCCTATTATTACAATTTAGCGCAACGAGGGCACAGAACGCTAATATGGAGTATAGCCATCTGCAAATGGATTCAATTTTAAAACAAGGACCCGAATACAATTTTATTGACCCTATGGTTGGTAAATGGAAAGCCATACAAACAGTTTACACAATGGATGGACAAAGAATATTATCACAGGATACTTTTAAACTTGAAAGTAAAATGATTGGGAATTTCCTCCAGGAAATAATGCAGCCAATCTATAACAGCAGGCCGGCATTTACGCGAACATCTTATTTAAATTACAACAGAACCAATCAGAGATGGGAATACATTGTTTTGGATACAAGATACCCACTCATGATGTTTGAAACCGGTTCTTCTCCAGTCAGCATAGATAACAGCATTACTTTAAATCTAGATGCTTTTGTTGTGCCGCCATTTTGGGGCATAGAATATGCAGGAATGCTTGGCAGGCAAAGAAGAGTTATTACTTGCAAAAAAGATGTTACTACAAATGAGCAATATTGGACATTGCCTGGTATGAAAGAATTTTTAGCGATCAAGTATGTTTTTATAAAAGATAATACGAATAATTAATGTGGTGAATCAAAATGAATGCAGCATTAACTACGCTTTGCTTGTTAGTACTCATTCTAGAACGATGACCATGAAAGCGAACGAAAACAAATAATATAGCAAATTATGACACAAGAAGAGCAAATAATTGATTGTGAAAATAGACTTTTAGATGCAATGAAAATTGGCGACATCAAAGTCCTTGATGAACTTTTACATGACGATTTAATTTTCAATATTCCAACCGGGCAAACAATTACTAAGGCAATCGACATCGAAAATTATCGTTCAGGCATTATGACTGTTTACGACATTTCAACAACTGACCAAATAATAAAAACAATTGAAAATAATTCTATTGTTGCTGTTACTATTTATTTAAAAGTAAAATATGCCGGTCAGGTTATCGACGGGAAATTTAGGTATTTGAGAGTGTGGGGATTATTTAATAATTCGTGGAAGGTAATTGCTGGAAGCGGATTTCAAATCTAATAATCAAAGAACAATTAGGGAGAAAAACGAACTGTTAAAAAGGGCTTTGCAATTTGACCATCAGCTTCGCCTTGCAAAACCCTAACTATTAGCTTTTATTTACTAAACCCCAAAGAGGATAACTATACTTCACAACTGTCATCATCGCAAACATTGCCATCTGCTTTTATCTCAACTGGAGCGGAAGGAGCTACCTTTTCAAATACTTCTTTGAATACTTCTACCGGCTGAGCTCCACTAACCAGATATTTATTGTTTATGATAAATGCAGGGACGCCTGTAATCCCAGCGCTGTGTGCGTCTTCTTCCATCTGCCTTACTTCGGCAGCGCCTTCATTACTTTCAAAAAAAGGAGCTATTTTTTCCTGTCGGATACCATTAGCAACTGCAATACTTTTTAAAACTTCGGTATCGTTCACGTCCTTGCCATCTGTGAAATAGCTTTTGTACAAGTCGTTAGCTACTTGTTCCTGCACATCATACTGTTTTGCCAGCCAGATCAAACGATGTGCTTTGAATGTATTGGATGTAACTTTAACCTTATCAAAATTATACTCTACTCCTTCAATTTTTCCAAGCGATGTCATTTGCGCGTGCGCTGAATCAACACGACTTGATGACCCGAATTTTTTAGCAAGATATTCTTTGTGATTCTCTCCTTTTTCGGGTGTATCGGGGTTTAATTCAAAGGGCATCAGTTCAACTTCGACATCGTACTGATCCTTTACTTCTGATATTGCTTGTTGCAATCTTGCTTCTCCCAGGTAACACCATGGGCAAACTACATCAGCAACAACTGCAACTTTTATTTTATTCTTTTCCATTTTTACCTTTTTATTAAAATTTATTAGTGCGACCAAACGCCCATCTTACCCTGGTGATATTCTGTGATTGCCTGATTTATTTCCTGCTCTGAATTCATTACAAATGGGCCATGTGCAACTATACGCTCATTATTTGGCTTTGCATGTCCAAAATATATAAGCGAATCATCAGTGGCTTCCATTTGTATATCTTCATCATCATTGTTAAAGACAACCAATTCACGCGCGTCTGCTGTTTCACCATTTACAGTAATGTTTCCTTTCACTACAAAAAAGAATATGTTATGATCTTTAGGAACTTTTGTATTCAATTTACCACCTCTTTTAAGATTAATAGTAGACATGAAAACATCCGTCAATGATTGTATTGGCGCTTTTTTACCATCCCATGAGCCGGAAACAAGATGCACATGTACTTTGCCATTATCTAAGTCTACGACAGGGATGTTTTCTTTTTGAAGTCCGACATAATTTGGTTCAGCATTTTTGTACTTGGCGGGCAAATTTATCCATAGCTGTGATATCTCCATATCACCGCCAGTTATTTGAAATTCTTCCGTAGCACTCTCATTATGTATAATGCCTTTACCTGCAGTCATCCATTGCACACCACCTGCATTAATAACGCTTTTATAACCGGTGCTATCCTCATGCTTTACACTACCTTCCTCAATGAAAGTTACTGTTTCAAAGCCCTTGTGCGGGTGCGGACCAAAAGGCAAACCTGTATTATTCGGTTTAAAATGTTGTGGCCCATGATGATTGAACACAATGAATGGTTCAATGCTATCTATAGGCACTGCACGACTGGGAATGAATACATAAGATGTGAAGCCTCCCATTTCACCGTACGGTGCCTTATATTTTGATTTAACTGTTCTCATTATTTATTATTTCCCTAAAAATACTACTTGCATTGGGTACCAATCCAAGTGATTTTTTAAGCTTACTTAGTTTAATTCTATAATCATCTTTTCTTTGGGCCAACGGACTTTCTTTTGGTTTGCCAGCCAATCGTTCTGTTCATCACGATAACCTAATGGTAAAAGTGTAACGCTGCGAAGGCCTTTTTCTTTCAAACCTAAAAATTCGTCGAGCTGTACATTATTAAAGCCTTCCATTGGTGTAGCATCTACCTGTTCAGTAGCTGCTGCAGTTATGGCAACACCAAAAGCAATGTATGCCTGGCGAGCGGCAGACTGAAAATTTTCTTCAGCAGTTCTATTAGCATACATTGTTATTATTCTATCTCTAAATTCATTCAAGGCATTTTTAGGAAGATTACGCTCATTGGTTATGTGATTGATAGCCTCCCTAATTCTGTCTTCAGTTATATTATCCCATGCCGCAAATACAAGTAGATGTGATGCTTCTGCTATCTGAGGTTGGTTGTTGGCGATAGGCTGTATTTTCTTTAGTAGTTCTTTATCTTTCACTACTATAATAGAAAATGGTTGCAAACCTGCATTTGAAGGTGCAAGTCGTGCTGCTTCAATAATTGTATTTACTTTTTCGTCGGGAACTTGTTTTCCGTTCATCCGTTTTGTGGCATAGCGCCAGTTTAATGCTTCAAGAAGACTCATCTTTTGTGCTTTAGCTTGTTTTTAAAAATTTTATTTATATGATAACAAGTTTATGGTTTGCCTGTAATCTGTGATAAGTGAAGTAAGAAATACCTACTAATAGTAATATGAAAACGATAAAAGGTATTTCAGAGAAATTGCGATTTGCAAGGTGCGACCATATTGCACCGAGTATATCGAAAACAAAACCTGCATAAGCCCATTCTTTCAATCGGGGAAACTTCGGCACTACTAATGCAATGGCTCCAAGGATTTTTGCCGTACCAAGTATATTCAATAAATACAGAGGATAACCTAATGCCTTCATTCCGGATACCAATGCAGGATTGTGAGTGAGATACATTACACTGCTCATTGCAAATAATGCAGCAGGAATGATAGTTGCAACCCAATAAGTGATTTTAATTGCTTTCATTGTTTTTGTTTTTAGATTGTTAACATTATTATAATTACTAACGTTGTTATTTTTAAGTCAAAATTTTTAGTTGTTTAGTATTTATACCCTATTTTCTAACATGCTCATTATATCTAACAGTGTTATTTTATTCGACAAAAAAATATGCTATCCCTTCAGCGATTTTATAAAACCGGTTATTGAATCCTTTAATATTGCCTGGTTCATTTCTGCGTGTGCTGTTGATTGTCCCATCATATTTAATGAAACCAGACCATGCAGCAAACTCCAGAAGGTATTGAATTTTAAAAATGGGCTTACACTTAGATTATTATCCTTATCCATAATATCATTTAATGTAGATTGTATCAGGTTGCCAAACCTTGCCATTTCAGGTATTTTCTTAGCTATTTCGCAAGTGCTCATACCTAAGCCAAACATTACCTGGTAGTATTCTTTGTTCTGAAAAGCGAATTTCCAATATGCAAACCCCATTGCTTCCAGCTGCTGTGCAGGATCTTCAAATTTATTCTTTGCTTCTTCCATCCTATCACACAAACAGCTAAAACCTTCCTTACTAAACTCCATAAGGATGGCATCTTTATTTTCAAAATGGTCGTAAATGACTGGGACGCTATATTCTATGGCATCTGCTATTTTGCGGATAGAAAGGGATTGCCAGCCATCATCCTGCACAAGCTGCCACGCAGCCCGGAGGATGCCTGTGCGCACCTCTTCTTTTTGCCTTATTCTACGTTCTGTAATTCCCATTTTTAAATGTCGCTATTTTAGCTAACAGCGTTAGCAAAGGTAATAACAAATTTGATGGTTATCCAAATATGTATGTAAATAGTGTCATAAGTTAGGTCTATAATATGCTTTCTATTTGTCTGAAAGACAAATTAATAATTCTTGACTTTTGTCAAGAGCATTAGCCATTTTGTTTGCAACATTTGTGTCTCAAAGAAACCAATTCATTAAACGCTTAATTATCAAACTATGGTTATCGGACACTTTGGAGTAGGATTTGGAGCTAAAAAATTTGCTCCTAAAATATCACTCGGAATACTCTTTATTGCTGCCCAGTTTGCAGACCTCTTGTGGCCTACCTTACTTTTATTTAATGTAGAGCATGTTGCAATCAGGCCGGATCTCCACAAGAACCAACCTCTTGAGTTTACTTATTATCCATTCACGCATAGTCTACTTTTCGCCATCGGATGGTCATTATGTTTTGCAATAGCTGGTTGGTACATCTATAAAAACTTTCGTTATGCAGCAGTGCTTTTTGTTTGTGTAGTGAGCCACTGGTTGCTTGATCTAATCGTGCATTTCCAGGACCTTCCTTTATATCCAGGCAATTCTCCAAAAGTAGGATTTGGGTTATGGAGCTCAATGGGATTGACAGCTTGCATAGAAGGTGCAATATTTATCATTGGTCTGATATTCTATTTGCAGACCACGATCGCAAAAAACAGGTTTGGGAATGTAGGATTATGGATATTGGTTATTTTCTTGGTACTTGGCCATATCAGCGGATTGTTCTCACCACCACCAGCAAGTGAACATGCAATAGGGTGGTTTGCACAAGTACAATGGCTATATGTATTGTTTGCATTCTGGGTAGATAAAAACAGGGCGATAAGAGAAAAATCTCCTACAGCTATTCGGACCACATAAACTTACCCAGCCCAGCCTTCTCTATCAAGGCTGCGGTATTGGATGGCTTCTGCAAGATGTTCAGGTTTTATGTCTTCGCTATCAGCAAGGTCGGCTATGGTACGGGAAACTTTCAATATTCTGTCATAAGCACGGGCGGAAAGATTGAGCCTGTCCATAGCTGTCTTTAATAAATTCTGGCCTATAGAATTGATGACACATATCTCTTTCAGCAACTTACTGCTCATTTGTGCATTGCTGTAAGTACCTGGATGATCCGCAAAACGTTTTGTTTGTATATCACGTGCCTTTAATACCCTTGTTCTTACATCAGCACTTGGCTCTGATGATTTTTGAGAAGATAATTCACTAAAGGCAACAGGTGTAACTTCCACATGCAGATCTATTCTATCCAGTAAGGGACCTGAAACTTTATTAAGATAACGCTGCACCACTACAGGGGTGCATGTACACTCTTTTTCAGGATGATTAAAATAGCCACACGGACATGGATTCATAGAAGCAATGAGCATAAAGCTAGCCGGAAAATCAATGCTCACTTTGGCACGAGAGATAGACACTTTGCGCTCTTCCATTGGCTGGCGCATTACCTCAAGCACAGTGCGTTTAAATTCCGGTAATTCATCAAGAAATAAAACTCCATTGTGTGCCAACGATATTTCGCCTGGTTGTGGCATACCACCACCACCAACCAATGCCACATCGCTAATTGTGTGATGTGGTGAACGGAACGGCCGTTGTGCTATAAGTGAGGTATTAGTTGGTAGCTTCCCTGCTACCGAAT